>CAZUHE010000167.1:0-2508 GCA_964620395.1 uncultured Dehalococcoidia bacterium | reverse complement strand
GCTCAATCTCATAATTGACTTTCCTTACAGGGGTAAAACAGCATCAATAGGTAGAGTACCAATAGAATGGGAATCGCTATTTTCTGCTACTTTATATCCTTTTCCGTGACCCACATTCATTTCCACCGATAATACCGCCTCTTCAGAATCGAGAGTGGCGATATGCTGCTCAGGGTTAACAATTTCAAAGTCAGGTGAGGACATAACATCCCCGGCTTTTACTGACCCGGGGCCTTTCGCCTCGAGTCGCAATTTGCCAACATCTTCTGAAGCAGACCTTATTCGAATATTTTTCAAATTGAGTAAGATTTCAGCAACCTCCTCTTTTACGTCTTTAACGTTAGAATATTCGTGAAGAACACCTTCAATTTTTGCCCACGTTATAGCTGTACCTGGTAGAGAGTTGTACAGAACTCTTCTCAAGGGGTTACCCAAAGTAACTCCGTAACCCGGCTCCAAAGGGCCAATAACGAATTTGCCATATAGGTCAGAAGCCTCTGCTATAGTGATCATTGGGTTGGGAATTATTTCTTCTTCAATTTCTTCTGGTTCGTCTAATATTGAAGTCGTCGTATAATCCATTGTCATGGAATTTACCTCCTAGTTTTTATTTGGAATAGAGCTCGACAATTTGCCGAGTATCAACCGTCAATTCACCGTCTTCAGCCATGGGTTCAGTCAAAATTGAGGTAACCATGTTTGTTTGGTCCAACTCTATCCAATGGGGGCTCGGTATTGATTTGCAATTACTTTGTGCGATCTCATACAGTGAAGTTTTCTTAGATCTTTCTGTCCAGGCAATTTTATCACCTTGTTGAACTTGGAAGGACGGGATGTTCACTTTATTATCATTCACAAGAAAATGACCGTGGTTGACAGCCTGTCTAGATTGTTTTCGTGTTAAAAACATTCCAGATCTATACAAAACATTATCCAATCGTTGCTCCAGAAAAACCATCAAATTATCACCTGCAGCCCCCTCTTTAATCTGGGCTTTCTCATAATAATTCCTAAACTGTCTTTCCAGAACTCCGTACAAAAATTTAGCCTTTTGCTTTTCTTTTAGCTGCAGACCATAAGCCGATGTTCTACGCCTTCTTACAAAGGTTTGGTTAACTCTTTTCTCCTTCCTGGTCCCATATACCCCGTAGGTATCCAATCCAAGAGATCTAAGTTTTTTTTGTATAGGTCCTGTATATCTTGCCATTTATATTACTCCGAACTAACTATCGAGATACTTTTTTTTGATCCGCCGTCTTGTAAATTATTAGAACTAACCATGTCGCCTATCTCAAAACGCAACCTGTCCAGTTGTAAATCTCCGGCCCTAGCCCTTAAATCGATGTATATTAAGGTTATAGCTATTCCTGCGACAGCTGTGGTGAACGAATTTGCAATCACACCTAAGACGTACTGGCTGACAGTAATCCATGTTCCGCCTTGATCCATTTCAATAGACGTCGAGGAAACGAGGAGCATCGGGAGTGATATTAAAATAGAACCTCCAATAATCAGAAGTGTTACCAGAATCATCCCAACCGCAACCCTGCCCCATGCCGTCCTGACTAATTGAAAACTACGTTTTATAGCTGAAATATATTTGTACCCTTCAAACAAAATAACCGGAAGGGACAGGGAAGAAAATATCAAAAAAAACAAGGCTGCGACCGCAGGCAAAACTAATACCAACCCTACTATTGCCACCAAAACACCGATTACAATGAGAAAGTTGACAAAAAGAAGAGAATAAAGCCGCCATGTGACTCTTTCAAAACATGACTTAATGGAAATGCGACTGAATGCAACCTGTTGACCGGTTGCTACTGATACTAACGAAAAACTAAATGTGATAGCAAACAAAGTTAGTAAAGCAACCAAGAAATAACTAATTGCATCAAAATGAGAAATCAATCCCCCCGAATAATCGCTCATAATAATTTTCGGATTTAATAACATCAATATCAAATTAAAAGGCACAAAAACCAACAACGTGATTCCACAATAACTTTTGAATTCTTTACCCATAAGAGCAAAGGTTTCATTAAGTATTTCACCGAGACTTTTTTCTTTTACCATTTTCTAATTCTGCTGATATCGTACCTGGTACAATTTCTCTAAACCCTTCTTCTTTTTGGCGGCCTACATCCGTTATGCGGTATCGGTGTTACGTCCCTTATACTCGTGACGGATATACCAGCAGACTGTAGCGCTCTTACCGCAGCTTCTCTACCTGCACCTGGACCGCGAAGATAAACATCCACTTGCCGCATCCCCTGCTCCATAGCTTTTTTGGCTGCTTCTTCACCAGCTCTTTGTGCAGCAAAAGCCGTGGATTTACGGGACCCGGTGAAGCCGGCTGTACCCGAACTTCCCCACGCAACAGCATTGCCTGTTGGATCAGTTAAAGTAACTATTGTGTTATTAAAGGTCGACTGAATATAAGCTTTACCTACCGGTACTTGCCCTCGGTCTCTTCTTCTCGTTCTCGGCCGTCTCGCCATGCTTATC
>CAZUHE010000166.1:0-2523 GCA_964620395.1 uncultured Dehalococcoidia bacterium | reverse complement strand
GATTCCCTCCCACTCCCATACCTTGGGTTATTTGATCTCCTATACGTATTCTTGTTGGTACATCGCTACCCATCAGAGCCTGGACATCAGTATTCATAACGACATACTCTACACCTGGGACCCGTTCCTTAAACATTCGCGATACCGCATTAGAACCACCACCACCTATTCCAATAACTTTTATCCTTGCCACCCCTTCAAGTTCCCTGCCATTGATACTCATGTTCTACCTCCTATACGATATAGCTAAATGTTATTTTTCTTAATTTCTGAAAAACCGAGTCATTCTCTCCAATAAAGTGCGCTCATTATTTCCTATCTTCCGGGATCTTGTGCTTAACTCTCTTTCAGTAGCCAATTCCTGCTGGTAACCATAAAGAACAATTCCAATACCCGTAGAAAAAGCTGGACCTGTCAATTCTTTTGGCATTCCAACCAACTGCGTGGGGGTACCCATCCTCATACTACAGTTAGGTATGTATTGTTGAGCCATTTCAAACAACCCAGGCAAGGTAGAGGCACCACCAGTCATAACAATCTCTGCATTAGGATTTTGCCTAACACCAGATTGCTGAAGTTTAAGGTCTATAAGCCTTATTAGTTCCATAGTTCGTTCCCTCATCAATTGGCACAAATCTCTACGATGCACCGCAGCATATGTATCAGTACCAGTCACGCCCAAGGAAATTTCCTCACTCATATCCACAGTGGAAGGTTCAGTTGAGCCGTATTTTAGTTTGGCGTTTTCTGCTTCTTGATAAGTGGTGTTATATGTGAGACGTATGTCATTGGTGAACTGATATCCACCAACAGGTATCACGGATGTGTAAGATATCGTTCCTTTAGTAAAGGCAACTATATCTGTAGTCCCTCCCCCAATATCAATTATTGCTGACCCTCGATCCCGTTCTCGATTAGTAAGAACTGCCTCACTGCTAGCTAATGGTTCCAATACCATTCCTTTAACCTGCAACCCTGAATCAGCAACGGCACTTTCCAAATCTTTTACAAAAGAACTCCCTGCTGTTACTACATGAGACGTAACCTGCACTCCAGTAGCGTGCATACCTATGGGATTATTTAGACCATTTTGACCATCAACTCGATAGGTCATCGGAACAGCATGTATGACTCTTCTACCATATGAGTCAGAGCCATGTGCAACCAATTCAGGAATTTTTCCAACCTCAGTTGCAGTTATTACCCCGTCGGACCCAATATCATCAAAATAATCTACCTTATTATCGAAGGCAACATGAGCACCTGTAATCCCTACATAAGCAGAACGAATTGGTAGGTTCGTTTTATTTTTGACCTCATACAAACTTTCCTTGATGGCCTTTGAGGTCAACCCTAGGTCCTCAACATTACCTTTTTTCAAACCAGAACAAGGCACATTGCTGTAAGCTATTATCTCTGGTTTTTGTCCATTTACTTTGCGAGCAACAATAGTACACACTTTTGTTGTTCCCACATCAATAGCAGTTATTATATTATCAATCGGTTGCATGTCTAAATTTCTCCTCGTGTAAAGACACCTTCACAATTTTTGCGCTACACGTAATTTGGCACTCCGACTCCGAAAATTGTTTTTTACCTCATCAACGGTTGGCTTAACCACTTTTTTTGTCAAAACTTTCATCAATGGTTGATGGCCACAATCACACACAATCACGTTAGGGGGGCATACACAACTTGTTGACTCTTCCCTAAAAAACCGTTTCACTATTCGATCTTCCAGAGAATGATAGGTTATTACGATGAACTTTCCACCTGAACCTAAAAGCAGTGCCCCTTCCTTCAACCCTTGCCTTATATTTTCTATTTCCAGGTTCACTGCAATGCGTAAAGCTTGAAATACCCTTGTGGCAGGGTGTATTCTGCCCCTTCTTTGATGGATTACGTTAGCCACAAGCTTTGCTAAAGTATCAGTATCAAATATTGGCCTATTTTTTATCACCTCTGCAGCTATTCTCCTAGAGCGCCTTTCTTCTCCATATTCATAAAAAAGATTCGCCAAATCATTTTCAGCCCATGTGTTCACTA
This sequence comes from uncultured Dehalococcoidia bacterium, assembly GCA_964620395.1. Classification (GTDB taxonomy): domain Bacteria; phylum Chloroflexota; class Dehalococcoidia; order Lucifugimonadales; family UBA826; genus CAZUHE01. The sequence goes on along the minus strand of CAZUHE010000166.1, from coordinate 477 downwards.
TATCCTGAGCAGTCATACCTGCAGATGATTGATCAAACCTCATATCCAAAACACCATTGTTCTTAATACTGAACCCTCTAGAATGGTCATCAATCTGCATCGTCGACAGCCCAAGATCCAACAATATGCCGCACACTTCCGTTTCACCTATCCGTCGAGATAAATCTGACATATCCGAGTAGCTGCCATGAATTACCTGTGCTCTACTTCCAAAACACTTCAGATTATCTTCAGCCATCCTCAACGCTTGCAGATCTAAGTCGATTCCCAACAAACTTCTAAGGGGATAAGCCTTAAGAAGTGAAGCACTATGCCCACCCGAACCAACCGTGCCGTCTATCATCAACCCGACCTCAGAGCCATCCATAGCATCAACGACCTCATCCGACATAACCGGTATGTGTTCTTGGCCTTTTTGGCTCCTAGCCAATACAAAACCCACCTTTTTACCACATGTTAGAATGGGAGCTACTGCTC
>CAZUHE010000165.1:0-2539 GCA_964620395.1 uncultured Dehalococcoidia bacterium | reverse complement strand
GATGTCATCCTTGGACATGAAATATCAGGGGAAGTTTATGCAATTGGAAAGGGTGTCCAAGATGTGAATATTGGTGACAAAGTAGTTACTACTCTTACAAGTTCATGTGGGGCTTGTGAAGTTTGTATCTCAGGTAATGATTATCAGTGTCCCAACTCATATGGATTTGGACATGGAATTGATGGCGGATTATCTGAGTATATTTCTGTTTCACACCACAACCTTGTTAAACTGCCTGACAATTTTGATTTGATTAAGTCTTCTCTTCTAGCGTGTCCTATCGGAGTGGTAATCCACGCATTGAGAGATGTGGCAAAATTATCAAGAGGGAGTAATTTTGTTGTTTATGGAGTTGGAGGTGGCCTGGGTGTGCATGCCTTGCAGGTTGCCTCGTATTATGGGGCAGAGATAATAGGGTTTACTCACTCTGACAACAAGGTTACGGATTTGACAGATCTAGGAATGGGCCAAATTTTGTTGATGGACCAAGACCTAGATTCGTCAGAACTTGTAATGGCTTTCACGGAAGATGTTGGGGCCAATATAGTATTCAATCCTGTTGGGTCCTCTGTATTTCAGGCTGGAATAAGAAGTTTGAGCGATCGTGGCACCATGTTGGTCTTGGGAGAGATAGCAGGAAACACTTCCTCGGTTAACCTTGCGGAAATTATGTTTAGAAATGCATCTGTTACGGGTTCAACAGGAGCTAGTATCATTCATATCGAGGCTTCTGTAGAACTAATGGAGAAGGGGTTTATAGATCCTATAGTTGGTGCTCAGTTTGCTTTGGATGAAATTATGCAAGCGTACGATATGATGAAATCATCAAGCGTTTTGGGTAGAGTCGTTATTAAAATATAGAATCGATTTTCACGTTGGTATTTTTAGGCAGTTAAGCAGTTATCCTGCTTTTTGTCTAAATGGAATTGCTATGCTTTTCTGGTCCCATGTCACCAATACTTGGCTAGCTATTGCAATTGAACTATATGTTCCCGCAACTACCCCGATGAGTAGTACCAACAAAAACTCCCTTATGGTAGACCCACCAAACAGTATCAATGCTAGGAGGGTAACGAGAAGGGTGAAGCTGGTATTTATGGACCTGCCTATTGTCTCGGATATACTTAAATTAACTACCTCGGTAAACGGTCTATTACTATAAATAAGTACATTTTCTCTGATTTTGTCAAACACAACTATTGTGTCGTTTACGCTGTATCCAATTACGGTCAGCAATGCGATTAGGAACATGGTATTAACTTCAATTTCGAGCAACGCACCCAGAATTGAGAATATTCCAACCACTATAATCGTGTCATGAAGTAATGCAACTATTGCAGCTAATCCATATCTGAAAGGGCTGGGGACGTTTCTGAAGGCCCACCATATGTAGAAAAATATTCCTATTGCAGCTGCAAGGACCGCCCAAAGGGCGTTCAATACTGTTTCCTGTGCCACAACAGGTGAGACCAGATCGAAGCTTTGGAGCAGATTTTGAGAATCTGGTGAGAGTGAGGACGTAATGGTCTCAACTAAGTTATCTTTGGCTTCTTCATCTAACTCTTTGGTTCTCACAAAAAAGCTGTCACTACCCATGTTTTGAACAGTTGATTCAGTATATCCGTCTTTCGCCAGTACATCCCTTAAGTCTTGTTGGTCTAGAGAACTTCCCTCAGGGAATTGGAGGGTCATACTTGATCCACCTGTGAAATCTATTCCAGGTTTTAGCCCAGGTGTCGAAATCAGGAACACCACTCCCGGTGCAATTACTAGAAGTGAAACTATGAAGAACCAAAATCTTTTACCTACGAAATCCATCTACTAACCTCTTTCGTCTTTTTTAAGATTGCCTTCCGGCTATATCTTTACCACCTGTCGGCATGAAAAGACGAACTTTCCTTGATATAGGGGTTAAAGCTACTACTCTCATCAACGTTCGACTAACTACTATGGCTGAAAACATGCTTATAAGGACACCAATCGCTAGGGTTACTGCGAACCCTTGAACGATAGTTGCACCGAGTTGTTCGGAAAACCAGTAGAGTATGGCACAAGTTATTAGTGTTGATACGTTACCATCTCTTATCGCTGGCCAAGCCCTATTGAATCCGATATTTATAGATGAGAGCATAGTTCTTCCTGCCCTCAATTCATCTTTCATTCTTTCAAAAATCAATATGTTTGCGTCAACAGCCATGCCTATAGAAAGAATCGCTGCGGCAACTCCTGACAGAGTCAGGGTCACCGGTATCATTTTAAATATTGTTAATACAATCATGGCATATATGATTAGAGCTACGGAGGCCACAAGTCCTGGTATACGGTAGTAAAGGGTCATAAAGAGAAGTACTAACAACAACCCTACTATTCCTGCAACGACACTTTTTCTAAGAGAGTCAGCCCCTAATATTGCATCGACATCTCTTTCTTGAATAAGTTCTATAGGTATCGGCAATCTTCCTGATTCAAGCAGAAGTGAAAGGTCTTTGACTCTTTCAATGGTGAAGTCTGGTCCTTGAATGATGGCAGTTCCAGCGGT
>CAZUHE010000164.1:0-2545 GCA_964620395.1 uncultured Dehalococcoidia bacterium | reverse complement strand
TATGTCAAAATATAATCACCGCCAATATGATCCATATTTACAGTGGTTTACCAAACAACTTTCTTACCATCACTCGAGATGTTCTTATACGAGTTAATACCACCTCTTAGAATGGAATTCTCATTCCAAATTTACAAACTGAATTATGTATGTTACTGTGCTTTTCTAAAATCAGTATATTAGGTATCACTCTGGGTAATAAAGTATGACCATAGACTCATTCAATGTCCCGAATAAAATCTTCCATATGTGTTCTTGTTGTAAGCGCATAAAAAATATTAACGAGGTTGCATGTAGCTGATTATCTAAACCAAATCAACAGAATCAAATGCAAAAAGACCTCACAAACGAGTGAGGTCTTTTTGTTTCCCTAGCGAAGTTATTAAAAACAGTAAAACTAAATAAAGGTACATGAAACCTAGGAGTAGAACTACTATGAGCGATTATAAATTTGAAACATTACAATTACATGCGGGTCAGGAGCCTGATCCAGCGACTAACTCCAGAGCGGTCCCTATTTATCAGACTACTTCTTATGTTTTCAACAGTCACGAACATGGAAACAACCTTTTCACACTTAAAGAGTTGGGTAACATCTATACCAGGATCATGAATCCTACAACTGATGTGTTTGAAAAAAGAGTAGCCGCTTTAGAAGGTGGTATTTTAGGTCTAGCAACCGCGTCAGGACAAGCTGCTCAATTTACAGCTATAACCAACTTCATGACAGCTGGAGACAATTTAGTATCTACTTCATTCCTTTATGGAGGTACCTATAATCAATTTAAGGTCCAATTCCCCCGTATTGGAATCAATGTGAAGTTTGCAGATGGAGACAATTTAGAAAGTTTTAAATCAAAAATAGATGAAAAAACTAAAGCAATTTACCTCGAGTCTATCGGCAACCCAGAAATGAATGTCCCGGATTTTGAGGCAATAGCTAACCTCGCTCACTCTAATGGGATTCCACTGGTAGTTGATAATACCCTCGGTGCTGCAGGAGCATTAATTAAGCCTATAGATCATGGAGCGGATGTTGTCGTCCACAGTGCAACGAAATGGATAGGAGGACATGGAACCAGCATAGGTGGGGTAATCGTTGATGCGGGAACATTCAACTGGGGAAATGGCAAGTTCCCACTCTTCACAGATCCGAGCGAAGGTTACCACGGTCTAGTCCATTGGGATACTTCAGGGTTTGGGAGTGATTTGTGCCAAGCACTTGGAATACCTTCAAATAGAAACATAGCATTTGGTATTAGAGCACGTTTTGAAGTGCTTAGAGATTATGGTGCAGCTCTTAGTCCTTTCAATTCCTTTCTGTTCATACAAGGTCTAGAAACCCTGTCACTCCGAGTGGAGCGACATTGCGAGAATTCCCTGGCTCTAGCTGAATGGTTAGACGATCATTCAAAAGTGGAATCTGTTAATTATCTCGGGTTGCCATCAAATCCTTACAAAGGATTGGCTGACAAGTATCTTCAAAGAGGATACGGATCGGTCTTAACTTTTACTCTCAAAGGTGGGTACGATGCTGCAGTAAAATGCATTGACAACTTGAAATTAGCAAGTAACTTGGCCAATGTTGGAGACGCTAAAACCCTTGTAATTCACCCGGCCTCAACAACCCACGAACAATTATCCCCAGAGGAACAAGCATCTGCAGGTGTCGGAGGGTCAACAATTAGAATTTCAGTAGGATTGGAACATATAGACGACATTAAAGCAGACTTCGCCCAGGCATTAGATGCGGTAAGTTAGAGGTCATAACCAACTGTTGTGATGGGTCATTGCCCATCACAACAGTGAGTAAGCAAGGAGTTAAGTTGTCATTAATTCTTCCTTCTGATTACCATTCAATAAAGCAAATACAACGAAATCGCCTTCTCCAGTGGATTCCGAGCGACACGTCAGATACCGTGTTACCCCAAAAGCATTTAAGGATAGGGATCCTGAACATTATGCCAATTGGGCATGAATATGAGCTAAACATATTAAACTCACTTGGCTCCACGAATTTCCACATAGAACCAGTCTGGATTAAATTAGAAACCCACCTTTATAAAACCTGGCCAAAAGGCTACGTGGATAATTCCTACATGACCTATGAGGAAGCTAAACATCAAGGAAATTTGGATGGTTTTATTATCACAGGAACCCCTCTTGAACACCTACCTTTTGAAGAAATTACTTATTGGAATGAAATCATAAGTATCATGAATGATGCCCGTGATACCGTAACAAGCACCCTTGGCCTGTGTTGGGCAGGAATGGCAATGGCATACTTATTAGGGGTAAAAAAAATAGTCTATGAAAAGAAGATGTTTGGTGTGTTTGAACTAAAAAACACAGCCCCTGATCATCCCATAATGGCAGCAACAGACGATAAATTTGTCTGTCCTCAAAGCCGGAATGCCGGCATGGATAGTGAAGACATTGAAAAAGCTGAATCCAGAGGAGATCTAAAAGCCTTGGCCTACAGCGAAGAAGTCGGGTACCCAATTTATGAGACCCCAGACCATAAACAAGTAATTCATCTCGGGCA
>CAZUHE010000163.1:0-2571 GCA_964620395.1 uncultured Dehalococcoidia bacterium | reverse complement strand
CTTTCCCACTGAGATGATATTGTGGGATGATATTAGCGCTTTGTCACATTAATTTTTGATTTAATAATCTTATTTTAAGAATCTGATAGCTTGATTAATGTAGACCGGACAAAACATGAGTAACAAAGGAACCATAATATGAATTCATCCAATACAGGTTTGAAAATAGTTAGCGTAGAAGTTGCCGACTTGAGAGTACCGACGTCGGATACCTTAATGGGATCAGACCCTTTTCATAAAAAGCCAAATTACTCCTGCGTATACACCCAAATAAAACTTAGTAATGGGATAGAAGGGAATTCTGTCGGTTTTACAGTGGGAGCGGGCAATGATTGGATTGTTTATGGAGTCAAAGATATAGCCAAGTTATTGGAAAATTATTCTTTTGATAAATTCATCGATGATCCGGGGTCAACATACAAATTTATTAATGATCACCACCAATTGAGATGGTTGGCAGATGGGGTTGGCAGAATGGCCATGGGGTGCATTATTAATTCTCTATGGGATGCCTGGGCAAAAATTGAAGAAAAGCCAATGTGGAAATTGTTAGTTGATCTAGAACCGGAAAAAGTCATTGCTTCTATAGACTGGAGGTACCTAAAGGACGCTTTGTCTAAGAGTGAAGCGTTGGAAATATTAAAGGAAAAAGAAGCAGATCATAAGGACCTCGAATCCGCGCTTAGGGATAAGGGGCCAAAGGCTTATTCCACCGCCGGGTGGCTTGGTCTCACTGACGAAGAAATTGTTAGAACTGTGAGGGAAATGCAATCAAACGGGTTTGACTGTTTCAAGATGAAGGTGGGGCAGGGACTTAAAGGTGACAAGGAAAGATTAAAGTTCATAAGGGAAGTAATTGGAAGTGAGTCCAAATTGATGTTGGATTGCAACCAAATATGGGGAGTAGACGAGGCGATAGATTACATGGGTGAGCTTGCCGAATTTGACCCGGTATGGATAGAAGAGCCGACAGCAAGAGATGACGTTCAAGGGCATCTGAAAATAGCGAAGTCTCTGGAGCGTTTTGGTATCAAAGTTGCAACCGGGGAACAAGCTCCTTCACCAGTCATTTTTAAGCAATTATTGCAGTCAGGTGCCATCGGTTATTGTCAAATTGATGCAAGCCGTCTGGGAGGCGTGAACGACGTGTTGGCGGTTATTTTATTGGCAAAAAAATATAATGTTCCCGTTTGTCCACATGGGGGCGGTATTGGGCTTTGCAATATGATTGTACATTACGCAATTTGGGATCAAATTAAGGTTGCCAGTCACTCTGATACTCAGGTCGTCGAATATTTAGGATTTCTGCAAGATGACGTATTTAAATCTCCTGTTAGAGTGAAGGACGGCAGCTATGTGACACCCGAGGCTCCTGGTTGGGGTCTTGAGATGCATAAGGAGTTTTTTGATTCTCATATTTATCCAACAGGGGGAACATGGAAGGAAAGGGTGGAATCTGGAAGCATAACTTTTCTTCCATAATAGTGAACACTGGTAGAAATCTGTTTGATCTATGGAAGTACGCAACAATGAACTCAGTGGTTACAGATGAAAGATATTGATTTTGGTCAATGGATAGACGCTTATCCAGATTTCCCTAAATCAGGAATCTTGTTTCGAGACATAAGCCCGCTGTTGGCGAACCCCATGGGCATGAAACTGGCAAAAGAAAAATTTTGTGAAGTCATTGATTCATGGAGGGCAGATTTGATAGCAGGAATAGACGCGAGAGGCTTTTTGTTTTCTACCCTTGTAGCCGACGAACTTGGGCTTGGGTCTTTAATGGTCAGAAAGCGAGGCAAACTTCCAGGGGAACTGATTTCTAAAAACTATGAGCTTGAATACCAAGAAAACGAACTTGCGATCCAGAAAAACCAGGATATTGGAGATAGAACCGTTGTGGTAATTGACGATCTTTTGGCCACAGGAGGAACAGTTCGATGTGCCAAGGAGTTATTGGAATCACAGGGTGCGAAAGTCGTCGGATGTATTTTTGTTGTTGAACTGCTCTCACTAAATGGAAATAAAGAAATTGATTGCCCGGTATTTAGTCTGAAAAAGTATGACTAAGTTTTTAAAAACAAACACTTTAATTGTTGTTGCACTCGAGGATGAGTTGCCAAGAATATTGGTGAAAAATTGGAGGGTGATATACACGGGAATAGGGAAAGTAAATGCTGTTATAGAAACCAGTCTTGCTGTGGAAGAAAAAAAGCCGGATTTCATCATAAATTTTGGTACCGCTGGTTCTTCAAGAGAAAACATAAGAGGTCTTCATGAAGTAACTCACTTTAAGCAACGGGATATAGATCTTTCCCCTCTTGGATTTGATAAAGGTATAACCCCTTTTGATGAAATATCGGATATCTCTTTGGGAAGAGATGGCCTTAGTTGCGGCACGGGTGATAATTTTGTAAATGGTGATGAAGAGGTTACGGCAGACCTTTATGACATGGAATCATATGCTTTAGCAAAGTTCTGCTTAAGAAAACGAATTAATTTTTATTGCTTTAAATACGTGTCGGATCATGCCAATGAGAAAGCCGCCAAAGACTGGCAGGATTCCGTTTC
>CAZUHE010000162.1:0-2582 GCA_964620395.1 uncultured Dehalococcoidia bacterium | reverse complement strand
CAGATGGTTTGTACTTGATAGACCAACACGCAGCACATGAAAGAATTATTTTTGAAGAACTGATTGAAAGGGCAAAAAGGCAAGATCAATCTTTACAGACCTTGATGGAGCCAGTGGTAGTTGATTTAAACGATATAGAAATTGACTTGTTGAATAAAAACGAAGAATTGTTTAAGGCACTGGGGATGGATATAGAGCTTTTCGGTACATCCTCATATTTGATTCGAACTATTCCAAATGTTTTGTCTAGCGCGGACCCGACAGAAGCGTTGAAGGAAGTTCTTGATGTTTTGGATGAGGGAATTGGATTTGAAACTTGGGAAGAAAAGGCTGCTTATTCTGTGGCTTGTCACGCAGCTATTCGCTCAGGCAAGAAAATGTCTATACACGAAATGGAAATTTTGATACGACAACTTGAAAAATGTAAGCAACCAAACACTTGTCCTCACGGACGACCAACTACTATTCGCTTTAGCCCTGAATATTTAGATAATAAATTCGGGCGCCGTTGACCCTAATTATTTCCGTGGTAAATGGTGAAGTTATTCTTCTGAATCACCTGGATTTTTGTCTTGTGAAGACTCCCCTTCGGGATCTTCCCACTCGATTTTGCGATCTAATCTTGAAATAGGAATTGCCGGAATAGTCTTTACTTCCACTCCTGCCTTAGCCCCTATTTCAATTGAAAACCTAGCGGCAGCCTCATTATCTGGTGCTTCCAAAACAGTGATGAAATCATACTCCCCTAATACCGCGTACAGCCCCATACACTGTACATCATCTAACTCACTTGACTGGGCGGCGTGAAGTATGACTTCAGAATCTTCGTGCATGAGGTGTCTACCTTCTTGCCCTAGACTCATTAATAAGAAATAAGTTGACATCACTGATTCTCCCAATCGGTCCTCTAAAAAACGATTCAATCCTCTGAACACGATAAACGATGCTAATCATTTACCCACAACATACCGAATTATAAACCAGAAGGTTTACAATTCTGCTTGCTTTTATAAGGTTATTTTTTTGCTAAAATTGCACTGTATATAGGTGGCCAGGGTGATGCGTAATCTCTAGGGTATTTCCTTTACTGTTTCCCAGAGAGTCTCTTTATCAGTTATGGAAAGCTTTTCAAATGAATTGTTATTGTCCTCGCAAATTTTTTCCATTGTTGTAAATCGATGCTTAAACTTTTCGTTGGCTTTTCTCAACGCTTGATCAGCATCTATCCCTAAATGTCTCGAATAATTTACGACAGTAAAAAGTAGGTCGCCTACTTCTTCTTTAATGTGGGGTTGACTCAAGGCTTCTTCAATTTCTTGTAGTTCTTCAGTGATTTTATTTTTGACATCCACAATGTTATCCCAGTCAAACCCTTTTTTAGCCGCTTCTGATTGTAGTGAATCGGCATATTTCAGAGAGGGTAGTGATTTGGGTATTCTATCGAGAGCATATTGACGTTGGTCTGGTTTTTCGGTGTTTTTGATGCTATCCCAATTCTTTTTCAATTCTGAGATGCTTTCAAATTTTTTATCGCCAAAAACATGAGGGTGACGCCTGATATATTTGTTTATTGTGTACTCATACAGCTTTGCGTCGCTGAATTTATTCGATGCCACTCCAAGGTGTATCTGGAATGCTAAATGAAATAATATATCCCCAATCTCCTCCATGATATTGGAGCAGTCATCTGCTTCAACGGCGTCTAATAATTCGTAACATTCTTCCAACATTAAGGGAACCAGTGATTTGGAAGTTTGTTCTCGGTCCCATGGGCAACCGTCTGTTCCTCTCAACGTAGTTACTAGAAGTTGTAGTCCTTCAAAAGTGTTAGGAAATTTGTCGGATGAATTACATTCTTGATTTGTTTTCAATGTATTTGTTCCTTTACGTAATAGTTCGTAAATTTTTGTTGACAGTTAGTAAGAATTATTAATAAGCTTGCATACCAAATGCTATTTAAACTTATCAGTATTTTACGTGTTCAACTCATTTTTTTTAGTGTCCCAATAATTTTAGTGACTTGCAGCGCTATGTTTGTTATTGGATCAGAATCTGTTTACAACTATGGATTTGAGAAATACGACATTCCTGACACTACAGGAATTACGATGGAACAGTTGAAGATTGCGGGATCACAGCTAAGGGATTATTTTGATAACGACGAGGAATTGATTAGAATCTCTATTTTGAAACATGGAACAATGGTTCCGAACTTGTTTAACAATAGAGAAATACTTCACATGAAAGACGTGAAGGCATTGGTTAAATTAGTATATAGACTCCAGATTATGTCTGTTGGCATTGTAATAATGTGTGTTATCGTCGGATTCTTTAATAATGAGTCAAGACATATAAGTAGATCCATTATATGGATGGGTAGAGGAGGTATGCTGACTATATCGTTAACGGGGATGATAGGGTTACTTTCACTACTCGGCTTTGATAGACTCTTCCTCTATTTTCATTTGGTAAGTTTCAGTAATGATTTATGGATATTAGATCCTTCGAGGGATTATCTGATTGCTATGTTTCCTCAGGGCTTTTTCTTTGACGCTACGATGTTGATTGCTGGCCTTGTTGTC
>CAZUHE010000161.1:0-2606 GCA_964620395.1 uncultured Dehalococcoidia bacterium | reverse complement strand
ACCGCCAGCCGACACTATTTCCATATGATTGGAATTTGGATTAGAAATAACACACTCACAAAAAATCTAATTTGCCTTATTCTATGAATGGTAAGTCAACATTTCAAGCAAATATATGATGTTCGTGATCGATTAATGTAATCTCACTTAATTCAATATTGAATATATCCTAAGATAAGGTGTATCATTTTACCTGATTCATTAATAAAGCTGCCCTTTAAGTCAGTCCTGCGAGCCTGGCAAGGGAGTCTCTAAAAACGTGTGGGTGCCTCATCTCAAACCACACCGCTAAGACGTCTCCTGCCTAATCGTTGTAGGAGGTATTTTATTGATATATGTTCTATGTTCAGACCCAAACGTATCTGATAGAAGTCAGATATTGAGTTTACAATGAACGAGAAAAGGATCCAGTCTTCGGCTCAGATAGATAGAGCGCTAACTCGTTTGTCTCACGAAATATTGGAACGTAATGAGGGTGTTAGCGACGTTGTTTTGGTAGGTATGCACTCGCGAGGAGTTCCATTAGCCAAAAGAATCGCTGAGACAATGAGAATTGTTGAAGAAAAAGAAGTTTATCTGGGTTCTTTGGATATATCGTTTTTCAGAGACGACATTTCCCACAAAAACACCCCATCAAAACCAACTGCAATACCGATAGATATAACAGGCAAAACAGTAATAATCGTAGACGACGTACTATATACGGGCAGATCCATCAGAGCAGCGATGGATGCTCTAAACCACCTAGGGCGACCTAACCACATACAATTAGCTGTTCTAGTAGACAGAGGGCACAGGGAATTACCAATAAGAGCCGACTATGTAGGAAAAAATTTACCAACATCTAGAACCGAAAATGTTCAAGTTAGACTTCTAGAAACTGATGGAATAGACGAGGTTGTGATAGCAGATGGTAAGGGGTTGACCAGTGAATAGATTAGTCAATGAAACCAATACTTCAAACATGCTTCATTTACTCGACCTAGATGATTATTCCCAAGAGAATATAGAACGGCTTTTGAACAACGCTGAGAAAATGCTTGAAATTCTGGAAAGGGACGTCAAGAAAACATCTTGTCTTCGTGGAAAAACCATCATCACACTATTTTTTGAATCAAGCACACGAACCAGAGTTTCGTTTGAACAAGCAGGTAAAGTACTTGGTGCTGATGTAATAAACGTCACCGAAAAGGGGAGTAGCAAAAGTAAAGGAGAATCCTTTCTAAATACGGCCCTAACCCTTCAGGCTATGAAAGCGGATATCATCATAGTAAGACATCCTCATTCGGGAGCACCTAATTTTCTCGCCAATCGGTTAAATACCAGCATTATTAACGCCGGAGACGGCGCTCACGCCCATCCAAGCCAAAGCCTATTAGACCTTTTTACTTTGAGAAAAAACTTAGGAGAATTATCAGGGAAAAAAATAGCGATAATCGGTGACATCCTTTACAGCAGAGTCGCAAGATCAAACCTGTGGGGTTTAACAAAGATGGGAGCGAACCTCACCATTTGCGGCCCTACAACTCTTATACCCACTGATTTTATTCACAAATGCAACCAAACATCTGGACATCCGTTTTCAAATGTACAAGTGGAACCGGACCTTAGAAAAGCTCTCGCAAATGCTGATGCGATTATGGTCCTGAGGTTACAACAAGAAAGACAGATCGCTGGTCATATCCCATCTATCAGGGAATATTCTAGATATTACGGGATCAATGCAGACCGATTAAAGTTTGCGAAAGATTCTGTGATATTAATGCATCCGGGACCAATGAACGAAGGGGTTGAGATAGAAACAGATGTGGCACACGGCACCCACTCGGTCATACAAGATCAAGTCAATTATGGAGTAGCCATAAGGATGGCTATCTTAGAATTCCTAATAGCAAATCAAGGGCAATATTAATACTTATGGATAATAAATTAGTCATACGGTCTGGTCATTTTATAGACCCATCTCAGAATATTGACCAAATCATGGATATATTGATAGTTAACGGAAAAGTGCGTCAAATTACTCCCTCAATTGAAATGCCGGAATCTTCAGATGAGTTCGATGCTTCTGGGTTGGTAGTCACTCCCGGCTTTATAGATCTTCACTGTCATTTAAGAGAACCTGGTCAGGAACACAAAGAAACTATAAAAACAGCTACACGTGCCGCCGCATCAGGTGGATTCACTACAATATGCGCTATGCCAAACACTGACCCCGTGATGGACAATCAATCGGTAGTAGATTTTGTGATCAATAAATCCAACGAGGTCGGACATGTCAGAGTACTTCCTATAGGTAGCGTTACAAGAGGGAGTAAGGGCAAACATCTCACCGACATGAACGAATTAGCCGAAGCAGGCGTAATAGGTTTCAGTGACGATGGTAACCCTGTTTGGGATCCAAATATCATGCGACAGGCCGTTAGTTACTCGATGGCATTAGGGTTACCCGTTATAAACCATTGCGAAACTTTAGAATTGTCAGCCGGTGGAACCATGAATGAGGGTTGGATATCCAACCGACTGGGTTTGAAGGGGGTTCCAAATGCTGCAGAGGATTCCATGGTAGCAAGAGATATAGCAATCAGTAAACTGACGGGAGGAAA
>CAZUHE010000160.1:0-2630 GCA_964620395.1 uncultured Dehalococcoidia bacterium | reverse complement strand
TCGCATATTGGGATATCAGGTTCTAAAGTCTGTTCCTGTGTTAAATCCAGCCAGTCATTTCCTTCATATTCCATGGTTTCGTGCTTCCTTTTGGTTACCTTTGTTGAACGTTGACTAATATACTATCGATGTAAATGCAATAGTAGTGTGAGATAATTACCGCCTTGAGTAGGTAAATTGTATGAGACTAGGAAAATCTATCCATAGAACCATATAAAAGGGTTGAGGAGATTTCAAATGAGCAAACACTTTAAATCAATAAGGTCTTTTTCTGTTCTTATTTTGTCAGCATCCATTCTGGCAGCATGTGGAATAATTGACACTGAACAGGCTGAGGGTGTTGTAGAGCTTAGAACCCAAATACTAGAGATACAAACAAACGAAGTAGAACCTCTTACACAGCAGATATCAGACCTTGCAAAAGAAATTGAACCTCTGGAAAAAGAAATAGAAGACCTCGAGGATCAAAGAGATGATCTTTGGGACGAAGGGGATCGAATAGGTCGACAATTTGAAAACGAGATGAGGGCTAAATTTGAGTCCTTGTTTATGGAGGGTGATGAGGCTCGAATGCAGTTAGAAGAGGCTATTGATATAGAGTTTAGTCTCTTGGAAGATGAACAGGATGCGCTGAAAGAAGAACAAGACGCACTAGAAGATCAATTTAGGGACCTGGACAGACAGCGAAACGAGATTGAGAGAGGAACTAAACGAAAATTTGACGACTTAAATAAAGAAGTAGAAAAAAGAAGAGGTGAATTGGAGAAAACCCATAAGGGTGCATTTAAGTCATTTGAAAATGAACGACGATCAATAGATGAGGAAAGGGAAAGAAGGCAAAAAGAAAACGATAAAAAAGTTAAAGCTCTCTGGCCAGAATTTGAAAAATTAATGAAATCCAAAGAAAAGGAAATGAGCAAGAAGTATGATGCCTTAAGGGAAGAGCTGCTCGCTCCTTTAAAAGCGGAAAGAGAAGCCTATGATAAGGCCAGGGAAGAGCTTCAAAACCTTTCGATTGAAATCAATTTGAAGAGAATGGAAATTGAAGAGCAGAGAATGGCCCTGGATGATCAAATATGGCCCCTTGAAGAAAGAAGAGAGGAACTCCATAAAGAACAAAGGAAAATTCATGACACTGAACCTCCAAAGGATTATGAGTCCTTAAACAGGGAATATCATAACCAGCTAGACCAACTGCACAAACAAGTTGATCAAGCTTATGAAAATGCTAATAGACAAAATGAAAGGAATTCAGAGGAATTAGATCGTCAGCGTGAAGAAATTTATAACGAGTTTGAAAACGCAATGGGCCTTCTTGAAGAAAGAAGAAGACAAGGATATGAGGATAATAACAACCAGGAAAATTCAGCAAACGCAGCCGCTGACATAGAAGAAGTTAACAAAAGATTTGCGAATGATATTGAAAAATACAAGGGCTTGTTAGCGGATGAAGAGAAGAAAATCGCATCTATTTTAGCTGAGTCGACTGGTAATACTGAAAATGCGGAGAGAAGTTCCCTTACTGCCGAAGTGGAAGGAATTAGAGCGGATCTTGAGCAGAGGCAACAACAACTTAGCGAAACGCCGGAAACAATATCTTCTGGAGATCAACCAAACCCTGACTATGCTGCAATTCAGCAAAGACTGGATGCCGCCAAATCGGCAGTCCAGCAATATCAAAATGTGGGATATCTTGGAGTGAAACTGGCAGAAACGTCGGACTCTAGTGGCGTACAAGTTGAAGAGGTTTCACCTGGGACTGTTGCTGAAGGAATCCTGCAAGTAGGAGATGTTATTATATCGGTCAATGCGCAAGCTATCACCGATGTAGCAAGTTATACTGCAAACAATTTTACTCCCGGTCAAAGTATCGAGGGTGAAATCACAAGGAGCGGGGACACCGTATCTTTCTCTGTCACTCTTACAGAGCACCCGAGCTATGTAACAGCGAATGCTGATATACCAGGGTTGGAATCTTCTTTAGCAAATACTCCGGAGACTATATCTTCGGGTGATCAACCAAACCCCGATCACTCAAACCTGAAGGCAGAAATCCAAAACCTTGAACAAAGGTTGGGTGATGCTTCAGTAAAGCTGGAAGAGGCGAATAAAGCGGATACCTCCATAACCAGCCCTGAGTTAACTGCTGCCTACTCACGATCTCACGAGTACAAAATAATACTGGGCGATCTGGAGACAAACAGGGAACAAAAAATAGCACAGTTAAATGAACAGGCCTCAAATGCTGGCCCTACAGTTAATATTAACGACCTTGAAAATGAAATCGATGGACAACGCAGACAAGCAGAGGAAGAGCGTGATCGGAAGTTGAAAGAACTGGAAGATAATTTTGGTGGCGGTCAATCGGGAAAACCTGAAGGGGTTGTTGCGTTAGAGGTACAAATTGATGCCATAGAATCTGACATGGATGCCCTATGGCAAGAAAGACAGGCGTACGACAAAGAAAGGGAAGAGAACAGTCGAATAATTAACAGACAGATAAGAGAGCTCGAAGATCAAATAGAGCCCTTAAGAGATCAACAAAAGGATCTTGAAATGCAACAGAGACCTCTTCGTAAACAGGAGATGGCAGGCCAGAAAGAACGAATGTCTCTGGAAATAATTGGACG
>CAZUHE010000159.1:0-2641 GCA_964620395.1 uncultured Dehalococcoidia bacterium | reverse complement strand
AACGTCCTGAAAAATGGACCGGGCATAAACACCATAAAATCTTTATTCCTGTTAAACCTAGTTAATATAAACTACAGCGCGGTTGGTAAGTTATGAGTGATCACATATTGATAGCAGATGACGACCCTTATATTTGTCAGGCATTAATTCGTAGTTTGACTCTCGAAGGGTTCGTTGCAAAGTCTGTTACCAACGGTAAATCAGCTATACAGGAAGTCGAAAACAATAACCCAAGGATATTGATATTAGATATAAACATGCCGGAAATTAATGGTATCGAAGTTATAAAATATCTTCGTCGTATAGATATAGACATACCTATCTGCGTACTCTCTGCTCGAGATGAGGTATCTGATCGTGTTAAAGGCCTTGAATCCGGAGCGGATGATTATTTGATAAAACCTTTTGCCTTTGAGGAACTTTTGGCCCGCATAAATTCATTGCTACGTAGAAAACATTCCCCTTCAAATCAAAGAATAGAAATATCGGGCCTAATAATTGATCCTCAAACTAGAACGGTATCCTACTTCGATAAGAATCTAGATTTAACCAAAAAAGAATTTGATTTATTGCATGTTTTGGCCCTGAACAAGAATATAGTGCTCACAAGAGATCAGTTACTCGACCAAGTATGGGGTTACAATTTCGAGGTCAACACCAATGTCGTTGACGTATTCGTCGGTTATTTGAGAAAAAAACTAGAAATTCATAATAATCCTCGTATGGTTGAAACTGTAAGGGGTGTCGGCTTCGTTTTAAAAACATGACTATACGGATTCGTATAGGTATCTTGGTTTCCACGCTAACTGCTCTTATCGTGTTGGTCTCGGGAGGGCTAATACACCAATTCACGGAAACCGATCTTGAGAATTCATTGGATAAACAATTATCCTCACAAATCACAAAAGTCTCCAAACCTGTCATCTTGTTAGGTATATTAGAAAGGCAACGATTCTTTGGTTACGTAGGAGGCGCAAATGGTCTTGACACTTCTTTAGCCCAGTTGATTGACGTACAAATACCCACTCTCATTCAAGTCAATAAAGATCTGATCATATCCACCGAAGGTTATCCCGATTTTAATCAACAATCCTATAAAGAGGGATTCGTAAATTTTAATTTCAACAACGATAATTGGAGAATTCTCACCAAAACGTATCAAATTCTAGACCCTCTTGTTAAAAGAGAAATAGATATCGCACTTCGGACCGGTCGGACAACAGTAAACCAACTCAAAAAAGAAAAAATCCCAACGAATCAATTCATCATACAAACGGCTGTAAAGCGAAATTCCTTGACTACTTCCCTGCAGGATTTCCGAGAACATTTCATAATCGCAGGAATATTGTCAATAATAACCTCGGGAATATTAGGATGGTTTCTTGCCGGGATTGCGGTAAGCCCGCTTAAACGGCTTGGCAACGAAACATCCCTGTTGAGAAAATCTGAAGATCTCTCAATACGGGTCACTAACAAGTACGGAACCCCAGAAGTATCAACATTGGCAAATCAAATTAATGAAATGCTTTCAAGACTACAAACAAGTTCAAATGAAACCAATGACGCATTAAATTCATCCAGGGCTTTTGCGTCAAACTTAGCACACGAATTACGAACTCCTCTAACCAGCATGAAAACAAACTTGGACATTCTGAAAAAACATAAGAAGCTACCCGAAAAAGACCGATACGATATAGTAAATGACATAGCTCGCCAACAAGAACGTTTGTTACAAACCTTAGAATCTCTTAGGTTGCTATCCAGAGGAGATTTGTCCGAGCACAACGTATTCGAAGAGATCGATTTTACGGATTTCATAAAAACTTTTATTGACCAAAACAAGCCAGAAGACCCTGATTTTAATCTAGAACTATCACTTCCTACAGTTAATCCTCTTGTATACGGTTGGAGAGAAGGAATTACAGTACTGCTCAGGAATCTAATAAGTAATGCTTACACCCACGGAAAAATACCGGAATGTTTGTTGGACATCACAATTTATGTTCAGGCAGTAGGAAATACTATCGATCTAATTGTGCAAGATAACGGCACCGGAATAGACGAGTCAGAAATAACAAACGTACTGGATCGTTTCACTAAAGGAAATAACAGTAAAGGCAGTGGATTAGGGTTAGCGCTTGTTAAACAGCAAGCCGAAATACACGGTGGAGAGGTGACCATATCAAACATTTCTAGTGGAGGGACTAAAGTACACGTTACCTTACCAATCATAATTTCCAAAGAGTAAAAACTACCCACAAAGTTATTTTAATACTCATTGGCATTATTGCTATATCATGTCTTACAGGCCAAAAATATTTAAAACTTGATCATGCATTTGCGAGGTGTTATCAGTATATGAAATTCAATAACTTAGGTAAATCAGGGTTAAAAGTATCCGAATTATGTTTGGGGACCATGGTTTTAGGAAGCTCAACAAATGAAAATGATTCGATTTCACTAATTCACAGAGCCCTTTCAGACGGCATAAATTTTATCGATACAGCTAACGGGTACAACAACGGTTTGTCTGAACGAATTGTTGGAAAGGCAGTAAATGATCGACGAAACGATGTAATCATCACGACAAAAGTTAACGCATCTATGGGGTCTGGACCAAACGATGGTGGGTTAAGCCGTC
>CAZUHE010000158.1:0-2749 GCA_964620395.1 uncultured Dehalococcoidia bacterium | reverse complement strand
GTGTTCAATTCTGACGTAAAAAGATTGCCTTTTAACCTGGTTACACCGCTATAAGTGCAGATCCCATCAGTTGTATTATAGTGAATCAAAACAAGGCAAACTGGATTGGAGATGAGAATGGTGAAAGCGAGAATCGCGGTTGTAGGATCATACGCAGTCGGTCTATCCATGCGGACGATCAGAGCTCCGGGACCGGGTGAAACGGTAGAAGGAAATGAATTCGCCGAGTTCCACGGCGGCAAAGGTAGTAACCAGGCCGTCGGTTGCGCACGTTTGGGCGCCGAAACGACTTTTCTGGCCTGCATTGGTAACGACAGCGCGGGCGACAAGGCCGTCTCTCTCTATGAAACTGAAGGGGTAGGGACAAACTCAGTGATCCGTCATCCCACGCTTCCAACTGCTGTCGGGTTCATAATTGTGGACGAGGCTGGAGAAAATCAGATCGCGGTTGACTTTGGTGCGAACCGGGCGCTTCACCCGACCGATGTCGAGGCACACCGGGAGATCATCCAGGCGTCAGATGGCGTTCTTGTCCAAATGGAGATCCCGCCGGAAACGGCGATGGCGGCAATGCGTGTTGGCCGGGAATGCGGAGTCATCACCGTACTCAACCCGGCTCCTTACCAGCCTACCGAATCAGGGTGGGAGAATGTCGATGTAATCACTCCAAACCAATCAGAAGCACGGTTGATTCTCGGACTGGCTCCAGATTCAGATGCGCAACCCAGGGATCTGGCTGACGGAATCCGGGAAAAAGGCGTCGGAGCGGTGGTGATGACGTTGGGGGCAGAGGGCGCATTTATCGCAAGCGATTCATTTACCGGTGCAGTACCGGGTCAGCCAGTTGACGTCGTCGATACGACTGGCGCCGGCGATGCCTTCGCCGCTGCTATAACCACCGCTCTGGCAGAAGGCGCTGAGCTGCGTGATGCCGTTAGCTTCGCCATGGTAGCGGGGTCGTTGGCAGTAACGAAATACGGTGTTATCTCTGCGCTGCCTTACAGGTCGGATATCGACCGCCGGCTTGATAGATAATTCCTACCGTTGCGGATTGGGCCGGCACAACCAACTCCAGTAATTGGCCACACTTTGCAAACAGGTCACAATTAATGATAATTGCATCATGACTGACCAAACCCGAATACCACTGTGCATTGCAGGCTGCGGCGAATACGCCAGGACCGTGCTTGATGATATCCATGACATGACCGACGTAGTCGAACTGTATTTCGCCAGCCGTGACTTATTGAAGGCAAAAGCGTACAGCGATGATTACGGAGGCTCCGGGTATTTCGGTAGTTATGAAGAAGCAGCCCTGGACCCTCGTATACAGGCGATGTATTTCCTGACACCGCATGATCTGCATCTCGAAAACGTGAAACTTGCTGCAAGCCACGGAAAGCATGTCCTGCTGGAGAAACCAATCGGTCGAACCATATCCGAAGGGAAAGCCATTATTAAGACTGCCCGTGATGCAAACATAAAGCTGATGATCGCAGAGAACTATAGATTTCTGCCAACTATAGAAAAATGCAGGGAATTGATCTCCCAGGGACTGATAGGTGAACTCCGAGTAGTTCGCACTGAACACGAAGGCTATGATGGTGATTCTGTTACGGGATGGAGGACAGAACTTGCACGTAGTGGTGGAGGACGATTCATAGATGGCGGTGTTCATAACGTAGATATAATGGTGGCCCTGGCCGGAGTACCCGAAAATGTGTATGCACAGGTAGAATCCCCCAAGGTAATCACCGATCTCGAGGGGGAAGACGGGATAATGGTAATGGCAAAACTACCCAATAATGTCACCGGGTTAATACATTATTCAGGAGGAACACCGGTCAATAGCACATATAACTGGGCGCAGATCACCGGGACAACAGGCACTCTGGGATTCGACCCTCATGGGGATGAAATTACTCTATCCACACCGACGTCCGAAACAAAAATCCCGGTTGGATCAGACAAAAGGGGCGTAAGGGGAATGGTCAAAGAATTCCAAAACTGCATTATTAATGATCGTGAACCAATAATGTCAGGCCCGGAGGCATTAAAGGATTTGGCAGTGGTACTGGCAGCCTACCAATCAGCACAGGAAGGAACTCCAGTAGCAGTCTCTATTTGACCAAGAGGATCAACAACCCCACAGTCCATCAGAATTAGCCTGAGCAGTACTCTGATCCCTCAGATATTCAGATTCCCGTTTACTTTCACCCTCTTCATAAACCCGTGCATAACCCAGCTGAATCAGAGATTTATTGAAGTCTTTTCCATCCACCTCAACATAGGCAAGAAGACGTCCATAATATCCACGAAGTCCAGCATCTTCATCTAAAACCAAAACAACTTCCTTTTTATCAAGTTGATCTATCGCATAGGTAGTGGCTTTATCTCCCCAGGCTTTGAGGCAATCCATATCCGTGACAGATCCGTATTCACCAGGTTTGTTTTTAGCATTCGTTTCAGGGGTATCAACACCCAGAAGGCGTACTTTATCTGTCTTTCCATCGTTAAGGCGTACTTCCACAGTATCCCCATCGATTACACGAATAACACTGGCTTTAAGATGGTCGTCCTTTACTGTTTTCTCAACATTTGTGTCGGACGATGAGTCGCATGAGAATGTCATGCTGATCATAGCTATGATCAGCACCGCAAATAAGAAGTTTTTCATGCTGTTTGTGACCGAACAAAGACGAAAATTTCGTCACCATTGCACGAACATCGGCATGATGACATGTGTATA
>CAZUHE010000157.1:0-2767 GCA_964620395.1 uncultured Dehalococcoidia bacterium | reverse complement strand
TAGACCAAGATTTAACCCTCAAAGGGCTCCAAATAGTGCACAAAATGAACTCATAACCGGCCAAAGTGAATCATATGGTTGATCCGATAAAAAATGCAAAAATAGTACTAGGTGTCACAGGTAGCATTGCTAATTACAAAGCTTTAGATCTTGCCAGCAAGTTAACTCAGGCAGAGGCGAAAGTGGATGTAGTTATGACGCAATCTGCAACCCATTTTGTGAATCCGCTTGCCTTTATGAACATTACTCATAGACCTGTTACTACAGATCTGTTTGACCCGAATTCACCGGTAGCGGTAAATCACGTCGCGCTGGCAGAAAGTACTGACCTAGTTATCGTCGCACCATGTACTGCAAACACAATTGGGAAAATTGCAAACGGAATAGCAAATAATGCGCTCGATGCCACTATTATGGCCACTCAGGCTCCATTAATAATCGCTCCAGCTATGGATGCGAACATGTTTAACTCCCCTGCATTACAGGAAAACCTAGCTAAACTCATTCAACGTAAAGTATTTATAGCGGGCCCCGCAAAAGGAAGGTTAGCTTCAGGTTTAATCGGAATGGGACGCCTAATCGAGGTCAATGAACTAGTTGATTCATGCCGAATGACTTTAGGAAAACATGGAGATCTAGAGGGTGTAAAACTGGTCGTCACTGCAGGAGGAACCGTCGAACCAATTGACCCAGTTAGATCAATCACAAACAGATCTTCTGGTCGAATGGGGTACAGCCTGGCAGAGGCAGCAAGAGATCGTGGTGCTTATGTCACCCTAATATCCGCGCCTTCAAACATGGAACAACCGGTGGGCATTCATATGGAACATATCGAAAATGCTCTGGAAATGAAATCCGCTGTTGACGAAGCATGCCTTGATGCTGATGCCATCATAATGGCGGCAGCAGTCGCTGATTGGAGACCCAAAAGTCGAAGCTTCAGCAAAAACAAGAAAGATGGTAAAAAAAGCTGGTCAATTGAACTGATACAAAACCCTGACATAATTGCCGAAGTTAAATCGAAGGATTTAATCAAAATTGGATTCGCTGCAGAAAGTGAAGACTTAGAAGTCAATGCGAAATCTAAGATCATAACAAAGGGGTTGGATCTAATAGTGGCTAATGACATCACTTCTGCAGATAGCGGATTCTCTGTGGACACGAATAAAGTCACGTTAATTCATGCGGACAGTTCCATAGAACACCTGCCTCTAATGCCGAAATACGAAGTTGCTCACGCAATTCTTGACAGGATGAGGACCGGGCTAAACCGATAAAAGTAATCAATGCCCATAATCTGAAAATGATATGACTACGACTATAACAGTAATTTCAGACACCCATTGTCAGAAGTGGGAAGAGGTACACAGTACAATAAAGAAAGAGATTGCACAGTCTAATATTTCCGTACATTGTGGAGACATAATAAAGCAAGATGTAGTTGATGGATTCTTGCAAACGGCACAAAATGCTATTCTAGTGCATGGAAATTCGGATCCAGTTGATATACGAAAGTCACTCCCATATGTTCAAAACATCCAAGTGGAAGACGTTCTTATTGGAATCACACATCCTGCCTGGGGAGGCCCGGAATTTCCACTACAAGAACTCTTTAACGATTTCAATGTGAAACCTGATTTAATATTATTTGGGCACACTCATGAGCCATTACAAAAGACTATAGACAATACTTTATTTGTGAACCCAGGACAAGGTTATAAATCATTTATGGTTAACTGTACTCTGGCAGCAATTACTATAGATGGAGCTGATATAAAATCAGAAATTAAGACAATAGAAAATGCTTAGAATTCATAAGTTTTATTAGCGGTTGCGACAACCAAGCAATTCCATGTTTCTATCGCAAGTGGATGAACCAAGTGTCCGCCCTCAATCCTCTCCCTTATACGAAATGATAAATACATTTCTATTGATTTATCTAGATCCACTTTAGCAAGCTCCGATATTGGGCCAAGGCTATCATTGGACTTCACTTTGGCTGGCTCCACTTTATCAGCTATGAAAACAATTTTTTCCACAAGAGACATATCTGGCCTTCCGGTAGTGTGATACTTTACAGCATCAATAACATCTTGATATGGGCATTTTAGGCTTTCCATCAAGATATTGGCTGCAATTGGACCATGTAGAAGTATAGGATCATTGTGCTCCACAGAACCTATAGTTATATTCAATTCTCTAGAACGTCTGAGCAATTCCTCATCAGTGTTGTGACGAAATAAATCATGAGCTTTAATAGCCATATCACACCTAACAACATCCGCACCATGTATCAAGGCAAGTTCTTCCCCTAATTTGCACGTCCGCGCAATATGATCTTTAAGTCCTTCAGGGAGAGGTTCACTTAAATAGCCTATTGAATCAAATAATGTCTGCAAATATTTAGTCCACGGCTCCTAGTAACTCACCACCTAGTAAATGCATATGTAGATGAGGTACTTCCTGGCCTCCATCTTCTTTCTGATTAATGATCAATCTATATCCTGTTTCTGCCACACCTTCTGATTCAGATACAGTAATAGCCGCAGAAAACAAATCACGAACCACCATTTTTACCATATCGGGAGAATCATTCATATATTCGATGTGATTCGTAGGTATTACCAATAAGTGAATTCTGGCAACAGGATTTATATCTCGTATGACAAAACACTTATCGTCACTGTACAAGAATTCAGTAGGGATTTCCCCCGCATATATGCTACAAAATATACAGTCTATTTCCATTTTCAATCAATATTGGCAA
>CAZUHE010000156.1:0-2835 GCA_964620395.1 uncultured Dehalococcoidia bacterium | reverse complement strand
AAATGAAAAGCTATCATATTTGGACTACAGGTTGTCAGATGAATAAGGCTGATTCTGAAAGACTCGGAAGTGCCTTAGACCAGATGGGCTTGGCTCCTACGAAATCGAAGGAAGAAGCCGACGTTGTAGTCCTAAACACATGCGTTGTACGACAAAATGCAGAAAATAAGGCAGTTGGTACAGTGACCAGCCTTAAACCTCAAAAAGAAGCTAACCCTGAAAAAGTTATTGCCATTATGGGATGCATGGTGGGACCAAAAACGGATTCTCTCAAAACCAGATTCCCATATGTTGACGTATTCATGCGACCTCAACAGTATGACCCTTTGATTGACTTTCTCGCAGACAAACTCAAAATAGACCCTGAAGGCTGTATAGGGCCATTAACAGCGGCCCCGGCGATAGCGACATTCATACCCATAATTCATGGATGCGATAAATTTTGTTCATTCTGCATAATTCCGTATAGACGCGGCCGAGAAAAAAGCAGGGAAATATCCGACGTTGTACATGAAACAGAAATGCTGGTATCACGAGGTGTAAGAGAAGTGACGTTACTTGGACAGAACGTCGATTCTTATGGTCATGATTTACCTGGGAAAGTTAACTTAGCTGACCTCTTGGAAGCAGTAAATGAAGTTAAAGGATTAAATAGAATCCGATTTCTCACTTCTCATCCGAATGATATGGAAGACAGAATAATCGAAGCGGTTGCAAACCTTCCAAAAGTTTGTGAACAAATAAATCTTCCTTTTCAGGCGGGAGATAACGAAATATTAAAAAACATGAGGAGAGGCTATACTAGAGAGGAATACAAGAATCTTGTATATAAGATTCGCGATAAAGTACCTAACATTAGTTTAAGTACTGACTTGATTGTCGGTTTCTGTGGAGAAACTGACGGGCAGTTTGATAATACACTTGATATGATTAGGGAAATCAAATTTGACAAGGTACATTCTGCGGCATATTCAACTCGAATTGGAACAATAGCGGACCGTCAGATGGTCGATAATGTTCCCGGGCAAGTTAAAAAAGATCGGCTGAAAAAAATAAACACAGAACAAGAAAAAATCGTCACTGAAATCAATTCTAAGCTTAAGGGTCAAACTCAGGAAATATTGATAGAAGGTGAAAAAGAAGGAAAATTGTTCGGCAGGAATCGTAATGACAAATTGGTATTTGTGAACGATGCTTCGGCCCAAGTTGGAAAATTGCTTAACGTACAAATAGAAGAAACCAGCCCATGGTATTTAAAAGGATCCGCGGTCCAATTAATATGAGAAATGGGGAGCACCCTCAATGGCTGTAAATACAGAAAATTACCCGATCCCAATCACGGAAATTGAGCAGTCAGCCTTTTGCCAAACGGATGAAAAACTGACATCTAAATCCCTAGAAGAAGAATTCAATGCGGGAGTCAGGTGGCAAAAATTACCTGTCAGTTACATGAGAAAAACCCCTGACGAACTCGATAATAACATACGACGCGCTCGGGACATATTAGGATCAAAGGTGGTAATTCTCGGCCATCACTATCAAAGAGATGAAGTAATTAAATATGCCGATATAAGAGGTGATTCTTATAAACTTTCGGAGTACGCAGCTTCACAGGAAAATGTAGACCATATCGTATTTTGCGGTGTACATTTCATGGCTGAAACAGCCGATATACTGAGTTCCCCGAAACAAACCGTCATTCTGCCCAACCTGACAGCAGGATGTTCTATGGCGGATATGGCACAGACAGACGACGTATTAGACTGTTGGGAAGATCTCAACGAAATCATATCGAACGAAACCGTTATACCTATCACTTACATGAACTCCACAGCAGACATAAAGTCTCTGTGCGGCGAAAATGGTGGCATCGTATGTACGTCGTCAAATGCTGAAAAAGCATTCGAATGGGCCTTTGAACGTGGGTCAAAGATTTTGTTTTTACCAGATCAGCATCTGGGAAGAAATACAGGGGTGCAAATGGGGATAGATACAGATGAAATGGTTGTATGGAACCCATTTAAGCTCAATGGCGGTCACGACGAAAATGATTTGCGCAAAGCCAAGGTTATATTGTGGCAAGGGCATTGCTCTGTCCATACCAGATTTACAGTAGAACAGATAGAACAAGCCAGAAAAACAAACAAAGATGTCGAGGTAATAGTGCACCCTGAATGTACATTAGACGTGGTCAAATCTGCTGATCACGTAGGGTCGACCGAATTCATTAAGAAAATGATAGCCGATTCTGAGCCTAACTCCACCTGGGCTATAGGAACTGAAATAAGTCTGGTTAACCGATTGTCAAAAGAAAACCCGAACAAAAAAATATTCTGCCTCGACTCTGTTGTTTGTCCTTGCTCTACTATGTATAGAATCCACCCGGCATATTTATCATGGGTGTTGGATGGTTTGGTAGAAGGTGTCGTAGTAAACCAAATAAAAGTTGATGAAAACACAAGGAAGTATTCCCGAATAGCGTTGGAAAGAATGTTATCCCTTAGGTAAAGATTACCTCATACTCAAAGATTCACTAGGGATAAACATACCTCAAGATTAATATTAGAGACCATTTAATGCACATTACCCCAGACATATCTAAATTGATAGATTTAGCTATCCAAGAAGACTATTGCATGGGGGATGCAACCACAGAAGCTTTAATCCCAGATAATGCCGACGGCACCGCAACGATAGTCGCAGATATGGACGGGATTCTAGCTGGGCTAGATGTAGCTTTGGAAATTTTCACAAGGATGTCTCAAGAAACAGAAACGACCAAACTTGTTGATGATGGGAATCATTTAATAAAAGGCCAAAAAATCGCAGTCATAA
>CAZUHE010000155.1:0-2847 GCA_964620395.1 uncultured Dehalococcoidia bacterium | reverse complement strand
GCTTTATCCATAGGATCACCAGAAGCAATATAACGATCTATGTCCATGTCAGAATAATCCCGCATGCGAACGTTGGTTATTACCTTAGTAGAGGTCAATTGATGTTTATCTTTCCATAAAACTGAAAGAGCTGTGTGTATGTCATGTTCCTCATTCCTCAAAAGACGTAGCATGTATTCGGCGTGGCCATCATTCCGTGGTTTACCTAGAATTACGTTATCTATTGAAACCACTGTGTCAGAGCCAATTATAATCGTGCCACTTTCTTGATCTTCAGATGACACCAAAACCTTTGATTCTGACATTCGGACAGCATATGACGCAGGGTTTTCAGATTCATAAGGAGGTTCTTCTGTATATTCAGGAACCACAAAATCAACTGGGGTGCCCAGAAATTCAATTAATTCCCTCCTCCTTGGTGACGAAGAAGCGAGTATGATTTTATAGGCATATCTTTTCATATCAATTCTTGTTTTGTTCTAAATTTAAGGTTGCAACACACTCCACATGGTACGTTTGTGGAAACATATCTACCGGCGATATACCTTGTACGGTGTATCCTCCTTTGACCAAAATATCGAGGTCTCGTGCCAAACTTTTCGGATCACAAGAAACATAGGCGATTTTTTGTGGCTTTTTATTTAAGACCGCTTCCAAAGCAGCCGGATGACATCCTACGCGGGGAGGATCCAATATCAAAGCATCAACATCATCCTCCAACTCTGACAATACATCTTCGGTCTTACCCTCAATATATTCAAGGTTTTCAATGTCGGCACAAGCCTCCGAAGCATCTTCGACAGCTGAGTGAGATTCCTCTATGGCAATAACTTTCTTTGCTCTTCTCGCCAATGTTGAAGCAAATATACCTACACCTGCATATGCGTCAACAAGGACATCAATATCGGAAACATTCAAACTATCACCAACCAAATCAATCAAATTTTCCGCTTGTTTAGTATTCACCTGAAAAAAAGAGGGTGATGCTACCCTAAAAGTTCTGCCTTTTATTTCTTCCAAATACCATTTTTGACCCGTAATAGTGGATATCAAAGAACTTTTTAGAGTCGGTTGAATCAATTTATCTCCAGTCGATATGCCTACCCTCACAGATAAATTGGTAGTCTCTCCACATTTACCTTGTAATTCTGAAAGTACATCATTGATACCAGGTGCCATTATTTCGCAGTTTTGGATACTAACGAACTGCCTCGTAATTCTATTTGAGAAGCCCAATTGTCCTCCAAATCTCACAGTAAAACGGGCATGATTTCGATAACCGAATTTATCTGGGGAAGGAAGGGGATCAAAAATCTGAATATTGCAAAGGCCTCCATATGACTTAAAGGATGATTTAATCAATTGTCTCTTTAATTCAAGTTGAAACGAATAATCTATGTGTTGCCACTGGCAACCACTACACGCTCCAAAATATGGGCACGGCGCAGGGATTCTGTGTTCAGAAGGTTCAATCACACGCATCACCCTACCCGCAATAAAATCCTTCTTTCTCCTTCTATACCTGAATATATCTACCTCAACCAATTCCCCTGGAATTCCCCCATACACACCAATAGACTTGCCTTCAAAAACAGCCATAGTATCCCCGTTATGTCCTACATCTCCAAGCCGGATGAGGGCACAATCCCTTTGAAATTGTTCAGGCTCCATTGAAACAAACATTAGCTTATCTTGGTAAAATGAAAAAAATAGATTGGTTATATAGCATAAGGAAATTCACCCGTATTGAACACCACGATGAACGTTCCAATACATACATATGTTCATCTGATAGGATTTCTCTGGCTATATACCAACATGATACGGAGATAATTGGCAATGACGACCCAACGTAAACTTCCCGAGTGGTTGAAAGTAAAAATGCCTTCAGGGAGTAAATACGAGAATCTAAAAAAACTCATGGGTGATCAAATGTTGCACACCGTTTGTGAAGAAGCCAGGTGTCCAAACATAGGTGATTGCTGGGAGAGAGAAACGGCTACATATATGATCCTCGGGGACACGTGCACGCGTGCATGCACTTATTGCGCCGTAAAAACAGGTTCCCCTACAGGTCTAGATTTGGAAGAACCAATACGCCTCGCTAAAACCGTCCAAACACTTGGACTAAAGTATGCCGTAATCACTTCGGTAAATCGGGATGATCTACCTGATGGCGGGGCTTTCATATTCGGACAATGCATCAGCCAGATTAAAAAACTATCACCATCATGCAAGGTTGAGGTACTTACACCCGATTTTGAAGGTAACTGGGATTCCCTTAAAACTGTGTTGGACTCAGAACCAGACACTTTTAACCATAACATTGAAACTGTGAGGCGAATCTTCCCTAAAGTGAGAGCCAAAGGAAACTATGAACTCTCAATTGAGCTTCTTCACAAGGCAAAAGAAATTCAAGCGAATCTCATTACAAAATCTGGCATTATGGTGGGGCTCGGCGAGACTAAAGACGAAATTATCCGCACAATGAAAGATCTCAGAGCAGTGGATTGTAATTTATTGACCATCGGTCAATATTTGCGACCATCAACCAAACATACGCCAATATTAAAGTGGTATACCCCAAAGGAATTTAAAGAGCTTGAAGAAATCGGTCTTTCTCTTGGTTTCAGCCATGTGGCTTCGGGACCACTAGTGAGAAGCTCTTACCATGCTGATGAGCAACACTCATCGGCATCCATTAACGAATCTTGAAAAGACCTAATTATTAACCAGTTAGCGATGAAGACATGAACATCACAATTAATCAGAAGAGGGTAACTTTCTCGGCTGCTGAAGCACCATTTCTGACTCACAACAATTAGGAAATCCTTCTCCTGCCTTTGT
>CAZUHE010000154.1:0-2867 GCA_964620395.1 uncultured Dehalococcoidia bacterium | reverse complement strand
GAGCAAGCCATACGGAATGCGACTCCGATGATAGAAGTTAGGTCTCGTAGGGTTGGGGGCGCTAACTACCAGGTTCCTACGGAGATTAGGCCTTCAAGGCGTCTCGCTCTATCAATGAGATGGATAGTGACAGGGGCTAGGCAGCGAAATGGTCGTGGCATGGCTGACAAATTATCAGCTGAACTCATGGAAGCTTCCAGAGGTCAAGGCGCGGCAGTTCGCAGAAAGGAAGAAGTGTTTAGGATGGCAGAGGCCAATAGGGCGTTTGCTCACTATAGATGGTAGAGGGTTTTGGGTTAAAGGTAACTTTGTGATGTCTGGTAATACTCTTAAACAAACAAGAAATATAGGTTTTATTGCTCACATAGACGCAGGAAAGACCACTGTGTCTGAGAGGGTTCTCTTTTTCGCTGGTCGTATTCGTAAGTTGGGCGGTGTGGATGAAGGTAACACTGCGCTAGATTGGATGGATCAGGAAAGGGAAAGAGGGATAACTATAACTTCTGCGGCTACTGCTTGCTCGTGGAAAGAGTGGGACATAAATATTATCGATACCCCCGGGCACGTGGATTTTACTGCGGAAGTTGAAAGAAGCTTAAGGGTTCTAGATGGTGGAGTTGTGGTGTTTGACGCAGTAGCTGGAGTGCAGCCGCAGTCTGAGACAGTTTGGAGGCAGGCGGACAAATATCACGTACCTAGAATATGTTTCATAAACAAGATGGATAAAGTTGGGGGAGACTATTACAAAGCAACTGAGACCATCGTAGAACGACTTAAAGGGAACCCTGTTCCAATACAGATCCCCATGGGGGCGGAAGATAACTTCAGCGGTGTTATAGATCTGGTAACGGGGAATACCTTTACCTATGATGGAGATTCTGGTGAATATCAGGAAGGTGAAATGCCAGAAGAATACCGGGAAGAGTATGAATCTCGTCGTATGGACATGGTAGAGAAAGTTGCTGAAACTGATGATGCTCTGTTGGAAAAATTCCTAGAAGAAGAGGAAATTGGTGTTCAGGAATTGAAGGATGCTATACGGGCGGCTACCATTGCGTATGAAATTGTGCCTGTTCTTTGCGGTACTGCCTTGAAAAACAAATGTGTTCATCCGTTGTTAGATGCGATTTGTGACTATCTTCCTTCCCCGCTGGATGTTCCATCCGTGGAGGGCACTGTTCCCAAAACTGACGAGGCTATAACACGAACTGCGAGTTTCGATGAACCGTTTTCGGCTCTTGCGTTTAAGACAGTAACAGATCCCTATATTGGGCGGCTTGTGTATTTTCGGGTTTATTCTGGTAGCGCGAAAGCGGGTTCCATGGTTTTGAATAGCGTAACTGGAGACCGTGAGCGTCTCGGTAGAATAGTGAAGATGCACGCTGATGAAAGAGAAGAGATAGAAGAGGTGTATGCGGGAGATATTGCCGCTGCAGTGGGTTTGAAAGAGACTTCAACTGGGGAAACTATATGCGATAACGATACACCTATATTGCTTGAAAAGATTGAGTTTCCTGAACCGGTTGTATCTGTATCTATAGAACCAAAGGCAAGAGCAGATCAAGATAAATTATCCGAGGCTCTCGTTAAATTGTCAGACGAAGATCCCACTTTTAGGGTCGCCTATGATGACGAAACTGGCCAAACTGTTATGTCTGGAATGGGAGAGCTTCATCTGGAAATACTTACCGATCGGATGAAAAGGGAATTTAAGGTAGAGGCAAATGTGGGAAGACCTCGAGTTGCTTTCAGGGAGACTATTAGGAAGAGCAACGCAGCAGAAGGCAAATTTGTCCGACAATCTGGTGGGCATGGGCAATATGGTCATGTAATTATAGAAATGGAACCTCTTAGTGTTGGGGAAGGGGTTCAATTTGAAAACAAGATTTCAGGAGGGGCAATTCCCACTGAATTTATATCTTCTGTGGAAGATGGTGTACGGGGAGCCCTCAATAATGGCCCCAAGTCTGGGTTTCCTGTGATCGATTTATTGGTTAGGTTGGTGGATGGCAGTTATCACGATGTTGATTCCTCCAAAGTGTCATTTGAAATTGCGGGATCCATGGCAACTAAGACTGCTGTTCTTAAGTGTAGTCCGGTAGTTTTGGAACCTGTCATGAAGCTGGAGGTTGTCACGCCAGAAGCATATGTGGGGGAAGTTATTGGCGATTTAGGGAGAAGAAGGGCAGGTGTTCAAAATATAGACGCTCAGGGTGACACCCAAATAATTAAAGCTTCGTTGCCGCTAGCGGAAAGTTTTGGGTACGCCAATGACCTTAGATCTCTATCACAAGGCCGAGCCGGGTATTCAATGGAATTTGATAGCTATGTGGAAGCTCCAGAGTCCGTTGTGGAATCCCAGGCAGTCTAACAAATTTAAAAAAGGGTTTTAGATGGTACAGAATGCACAAAAAATTAGAGTGATATTAAAAGCATTTGACCATAGGATTTTGGATCAATCTGCTGCACAGATCGTGGAAACTGCAGAAAGGACTGGCGCAAGGGTGTCAGGCCCAATTCCGTTGCCAACAGCAATAAAGAGATTTTGTGTTTTACGTGCCCCTCATATCGACAAGGATTCAAGGGAGCATTTTGAAATCAGAACACATAACAGGTTAATTGACATACACAGTCCTACGTCCAAAACAATCGATTCTTTGACAAATTTAGATATGCCAGCGGGCGTTGACATATCTTTGAAACTTTAAAGGGCATAAAACAAGGTAATGACTTTAAACGGTATTATTGGAAAAGTAATTGGCGGAACCCAGTTTTTTCACGAAGATGGGTCTTCTGATGCTGTCACTGTAATTCAAGCAGGGCCATGCACTGTTACGGAAATCAAATCTGTAGAAAGGGATGGTTAT
>CAZUHE010000153.1:0-2875 GCA_964620395.1 uncultured Dehalococcoidia bacterium | reverse complement strand
CCATTGTGCCAACCTTCAACACTTGGAGGATTTAGAAGATCCTGCCCCATGTGAGCAATCTGACCAGTCCAATCTAATGTTTCAGGAGAAGGTCTATGTGTTCCCCCGACAAGTCTTAACGTGCCAATCACAACTTCCGTTGGATTCTTAACTCTGGAAAATCTCTGCGCTTTAAAGAATCTACTATTAAAAATCTTCTTTAAGACCGTCTCCATGTGATAGTCAGAAGCAATCAATGCGTCGGCTATAAAACTTATCGCTTCAGGGTCATCAGGAGGAGTTACCGACCATGCCGGAACTTGAGGTTCATCAGATACAAAGAAACTGTACAAGTGCCGTGCAATGAATTGAGCCGTCACTGGTTTGGAAAGGATTATGTCGATTATTTCTTCACCATCAAAATTTCCAGTATGGCCCAAAAATTCTTTTTCCTTATAGTCATGGTCTTCTGGAATAAATTTAAATTCCCAGTCCCACCGACCCATGTGAAATCTTGGTAACTTATGTTCAAGAGTCCAACCAGTAAATGCACGAGAGCATTCACGAACATCTACTTCTGTGTAATTTCCAACACCCATGGTGAAGAGCTCCAGAAGCTCTCTCCCCCAATTTTCGTTAACAGAATCAGCATGGTTTTCATTATTGTCCAACCAATAAATCATGGCAGGACTCTTCGCTACAGACATGAGAATTTCTTTGTAGTGGCCAAGACCTTTCTCACGAAACATGTCAATCATGTCTTGAATCTCATCATAATGATCAACTTTTGCGACACCCGTGGCAAAAATATTATGGTAAAAAAGACACATTTTTTCCTGCAACGGGGATTTGGTATTGATCATTGTCCACACCCACTCGGCTTGCCCTAATCCTCCCATCGTTCCTGGCTTCCACCACATTGGAAAATATCTAAGAAATTTGTATCGATCAACCGATTCATCACAAGGGGAAGTCGTCAATTCTTCCACGGTAGCTTCATACCCAAGTTCAACGCGCATTTCCAATTCTTCTCGTCCAGCACCAAACCCCGCCCTTCTCATGAGATGCGCCATCAAATCTATATCGAGGTCCGATTTTATTACAACCATATTGCTCTATATCTACCAAAACAATTATGCAATTTTAATAAACTCCGATACTCTCTCGCCTATCAACATTGCGGCTAGATTAGTGTTAGCTCTGGGGCAATCCGGCATTATGGAAGTATCTGCAATTCTAAGTCCGTTTATTCCATATACGCTACCATATTGATTCACCACCGCCTCTTTATCAGAGCGAGGCCCCATCTTACAGGTTCCTGAAATGTGGTGCATTGTTTGAACATTTTCCAGCATCCATTGATCAAGTAGCTCATCATTATTTATTACATTTTCACGTGGAGCTATTCTGCTAGCCACCATGCCTTCAAAACTAGGAGACTGCATTATCTGATCCGCCAATCGCACCCCTTCCCTTAATCTCTCTAAATCATATTTTTGGCTCAACAAATTGTAGTTAAGTAATGGCTGGGTATGGATGTCTTTTGATTGCAAAGAGATTTTTCCTATACTTTCAGCAAGATATATCCCAACAGACATCATAAGGACCCCAGTTTCACCTATATCATGGCTAAAACGCATGACCATAATCATATCGTTACGATATGGTGAACTCTCCGAAGTGTACCGCAAAGCAACTTTTTGAGGCCCTATTTTCTGATCCGGTTTTTTGAATGTCTCGTCAGGTTGCCAAGTCATGCGAATATCCGGGTGATCTCGAAGATTATTACCAACACCCGGTAAATCACTTACAACATTTATATCAAATTTGGATAGTGACTCTTTTGGTCCAATCCCAGACAACATTAAAATTTGAGGCGTCGCAATCGCGCCAGCAGACAGGATTATTTCCGCCCCTTCTACTCGGAATGTTTCACTACCACTTATGACTTCCACCCCGATAGCTGTATTTCCATCAAATAAAATATTTTTTGTAACACAATTTGGCTTAATCGTTAGATTCAAGCGATGTCTACTTTGAGTAAGATAACCTAAAGCAGTGCTAAACCTGATTCCTCCGGGGTTATTCAACGGATAAGGGCCAACCCCTTCAGCATCTGGCAAATTATGATCCAAATTTTCTGCATAACCACGATACTTGCAAGCACGATAGAAGGCCAACTGTTCATTTGTTAGGGTTTCTAAAGAGTGTCTTTTTACGACAATAGGGCCATTTTGACCGTGAAAATCACCACCATAATCGAGATCTGTTTCAATTTTGAGCATATAAGGGAGGCATTCTTCAAAGCTCCATCTGTTATTCCCTAGTTCCACCCATCTTGCAAAGTCCTCTGGAATAGGCCTAAGGAAAACCTGTCCATTAATAGAACTAGTACCCCCTGTGACCTTGCCTCGAGGTACGGGCATATTTTTTGATGAGCTTGAGGCGATTCCAGTATATTGCCAATCGTGAAAACCTCCTACAACAAGATCAGGGCCAGTTCCCCATCCATGTTTTAAATCAGGTGGTAATTCTTCAAAGTTTGGATAATCTGGCCCCGCTTCTAATAAAAGAACAGAGCAATCTGTATCTTCTGACAACCTGGAAGCTAACACAGCCCCAGCAGATCCTGCTCCTACAATAATTTTGTCGTATTTCAATTTATTGCCCTATCAATCAGTTAAAAACTAGGTTGACGGATATCATCTTATTAAGATGTCCATTATATATACCTCAAAAATCTCTTATTAGCAGAATCAATAAGACCCAAAAATGATGAATAACCTCAATTGGTCTCGCAAGGAGAGCTTCAAATTTCTTACCTTTATATCCGGTAAAAGGCTAGATAGCTACCTATATCCTCATATGAATTTATAGATGAGCATTAAAAACAAGG
>CAZUHE010000152.1:0-2882 GCA_964620395.1 uncultured Dehalococcoidia bacterium | reverse complement strand
TAACACTAACGGCTGATGAC
Organism: uncultured Dehalococcoidia bacterium; assembly: GCA_964620395.1. Lineage (GTDB taxonomy): Bacteria > Chloroflexota > Dehalococcoidia > Lucifugimonadales > UBA826 > CAZUHE01. The sequence continues at coordinate 2,862 of CAZUHE010000152.1, read as the reverse complement.
AATATGAAACTGACACAGGTTGATGAATTGCTCCGGAAATATCTGGCTATTCGCAAGGTCGAGCGAGGTGCTTTTAATTTTGAGAAGCCTACGGAAGCCTCTGGAGCTACGGTCCGACAGATCGTTTCTATAGAGCAGGGTATTAACTCTGATTTGGGACGGGAGATAGTTAAAGCTGTCAAAGGGACCAAGCTGAAGGTTCAAGTTTCGATGAAAGGAGAGGAAGTACATGTATCGGGTAAGAAACGAGATGATCTTCAGGAAACTATTGCATTTATCAAATCTATGAAGAATCAACAGCCGCTTCAATATGTAAACTTTCGAAACTGACATAGGGGGATTCACTATGCCAACGGTTGCTATAACTTTAAGCTCACCAACGGATTTGCAAAATGCAAAATACATAAATATGTTGCGAGAACATGGCTTTGGTATAAAGGTCATAGACGATGAGCGGTTTGCACGTGGGAATGCAACAGAAGCGGAAGAAATTGAACTTTTGGATGGGGTTCAGGCAGTGATTGCCGCTGGTGAGAGGTACTCTCGATCGGTGATTGAAGCTTTACCGGAATTACGAGTTGTAGCAAGGCTGGGTGTAGGTTTCGATCGTGTTGATATTCCAGCAGCAACATCCAATGATCTTGTTGTAACGATTACACCTAATTCTAATCATGAGGCTGTTTCTGAACACGCAATGTCCCTTATGCTGGCCACCGCCAAATCAATTCATGTGCGAGATAAAAACATCCGCGAAGATAGATGGCTTTCATCGCCGTCTATTCCGTTGCGAGGGCAGACTTTAGGAATTATTGGTCTTGGAAGGATTGGTAGAGATATGGCGGTTAGGGCAGGGGCTTTTCGTATGAACATTTTGGCTGTTGAACCAATGGTAAATGTGACATTTAATCAGGCCAATAATATAGATATCGTTGAAATGGATACCTTGCTCGAAAATTCAGACTTTGTATCTCTCCATTGCGACTTATCAGAGGCAACACAGGGATTGATGGATTATGCGAAGCTTCAATTGATGAAAAATAGTGCAATCCTGATAAACACGGCCAGAGGGGGACTTATTGTAGAGGATGATCTAATCAAAGCTTTGCAAACTAAGGAGATATTAGGAGCCGGATTAGACGTTTTCGAATCCGAACCCTGTAGATCTGACCATCCTTTTTATGACATGGAAAACGTTATTTTGTCTCCTCATATGGCTGGAACAGATCATCTTTCTCTGGAAGAAATGGGTGTTGAGGCCGCTCAATGCATCATCGATCTTTACAAAGGGAATTGGCCTAGTCAATGTGTGGTTAATGGTGATTTAAAGAAAGGATGGGATTGGTAAATTCGCATCCTTTAGGTATTTCGAATTAACCCGGCTTCCTTCCCTTTACATGCCCTAATCGCCCTAATCGAAAACGCCTTCAGCATTTTTCGATATTTCATCCAGTTTCTCTAGGCTTTCGGGCGGTATTTCTGCTTTTAGACTGACCACATTTTCTTCAACTTGTTGCTGGGTGTCTGAACCGGTGATTACAGCGGACACTTCTGGTTTGGATAAAATCCATGCAATAGCGATTTGAGGGATTGTGTAGCCGGTTTCCTGAGATATCTTTAACAATGGTTTCCGGGTTTTTTCAATAAGGTTATTCAAATCTTGATTGCTTTTGGTTCGGGCAACCACAGGCGGTGCTGCCGTTCCCGTTAATAGGCCCGCTGCAAGAGGACTGTAAGCCATCATTCCAGTGCCGGTCTCTCGTAGCATTGGGAACATTTCCTTTTCCAAACCGCGATTTAAAAGACTGTACGGATTTTGAATGGTGACTAACGGAGCCGCATTTAAGGTGTCCTGCATCCTCAGGGATTGGACAACCTGCCAAGCCTGATAATTACAGACACCAACGTATCGTATTTTTCCTTGCTGAATGAGTATCTCCATCGCACGGAGGCTCTCATCGTACGGTGTGGAACTATGGAATTGGTGGATTAAATAAATGTCTATATGGTCTGTATTGAGGCGCTTTAAAGATTTTTCAGCCTCTCGAAGAATATGGTATCGTGACGTTCCTTGATCGTTCGGCCCATTTTGAGTACCGATAGGAGAAGATACCTTCGAAGTTATTATCAGATCATCTCGTTTTCCCTTTATCGCTTGGCCTAAGATTGTTTCAGATGTTCCAGCTCTCTCACGATTGTCTGATAGCCCGTATACGTTTGCGCAGTCAATGAAGTTGATTCCAAGATCAATTGCCTTATGGATTAATTTCGTGAATTCCTCTGGTTCGTTTTGACCACGTAAACCGCAACCAAGGGCGACTCTGGAGACTTTTAGTCCCGAGTTACCTAGATTCGTATACATTTATGCTCCATTTATAATAATGATGGGTTAATCGGAAGGTAACCACCCTTATTCATTTATGTTTGTGAAGTCCCGTTTCCCAAATTTTCTAAATTGGGTTTAACTTTTAGGCTTGGTGCATCCACATTTGTCGCACATATATACCTCCTTAAGACGATTCGATGTCTGAGACTATACACTAGCTGACAACCTGGCGAAACCTGTGTTTCTAACGGTTGCATGGTTGCCGTTTGTAACTCATCTAACGGATGGTTTTCTTAAAGGACCCAAAATTAACTAAACAGACATTCCGGCGCTATATCCCGATGCCCATGCCCATTGAAAATTGAAGCCTCCCAGCTGTCCGGTCACATCAAGCACCTCTCCTATGAAATAAAGGCCTGGCACTTTGGTAACTTCCATTGTTTTTGAACTTACCTCCGCGGTATCAACACCACCTCTAGTAACTTCAGCCGTTTGGTAGCCTTCAGTGTTTGGTGGTTTTAAAAGCCAATTGTTAAGGT
>CAZUHE010000151.1:0-2894 GCA_964620395.1 uncultured Dehalococcoidia bacterium | reverse complement strand
GTTTCAAATTAGTTGAAATAATGACCTTCACATCGGTGTTTTTCAGTATTTTAAAGCTTTAAAATAAAAACAATCAAAGTAGCGATATAGTGAGCTAAAAGGCATGATTGGTTTTATTTTCAGTGATATAAGCGTACCCGCTGACACGAATGTGTCACTTCAAGAGATATCTGGTGATATTTCACGTGAAATTGAAAATGAGCATTTTGCAACTGCTATTTCAAAATTTGCGTCGTTACGATCTGTTGATCAGGCCGACGTTCTTGTTAAATTAAACCGTTCCGTCAGGATAAAACTTTTATCATTTTTAACACCGAAAAATATGGGACTTATTGTAAATAGGCTTGATCGGGACGATGTGGCGCTTATTTCACAAGAGGTCAATCGCGAACAACTTTCCTTGATTCTCGATGAGGCTAGACCTGATATTGCGGCCGACATTTTGAGAGATCTTTCAGTCAATGAACGCGCAGAAACTCTTTCGGGAATGAGGGGCTCCGATGACGTGGTTCCATTGATGGATTATGAGGATCGGGATGCTGGGGGATTGATGACCCCTGAATTTATCGCTTTGGGATCCACAATGACCGTAACTCAGGCTATGGATTTTGTTCGCAGCGCCAGTTCCAGCATGGATGTTGCTGAAGTGACATATATTTTAGTTGTCAACTCTCAAGAGGCTCTGGTTGGTGGATTAAACGTTTCTAAATTGGTCGTTTCTGAACCGCACAAAATAATTGCGGAAATCATGCATACGGAAATTATTTCGGTAAACGCTGGGACGGACCGGGAAGAATGCGCTCGGATTATGGAACGTTATAATCTTCTAGCTTTGCCTGTTGTAAACGATCAGGGAAAGCTGGAGGGGATAGTAAAGATAGAGGACATGATTTATGTTGTCCAGGAAGAGGCAACAGAAGACATGTATAAAATGGTCGGGGTCGGTGAAGAGGCAAAACTGCTTGGCCCGTTTTGGAATTCTGTAAGAGGCCGGTTGCCTTGGTTATGCATAAATTTAGCGACAGCTGGCATCGCCGCTCTCGTAATCACTTTATTTCAAGAAACTATACAACAAGTTGTTGCCCTTGCGGTGTTTTTGCCTGTTATAGCAGGGCAGGGTGCCATAGTGGGAACCCAAACACTGACTCTTGTTGTTAGATCGATGGCTTTGGGAGAAATAGATAAGTCGGACGCTCGAATGCTTCTCATAAAGGAATTACTTTTGGGTTTGGCTCACGGAGCGGCTTTGGGTCTTATTGCCGGGTTGATAGCTTTCCTTTGGCATGGTAATCAATATCTGGCGTTGGTTGTAGGTATCGCTATGTTGGGTAATCTGATTATAGCCGGTATCAGCGGTGTGATATTGCCTCTTGGCCTGAAGAAACTGAAAGTTGACCCTGCTCTTTCTTCCGCAGTTGTCGTCACTACTGTTACGGATGTGGTTGGGTTTTTGATCTACTTAGGCCTTGCAACTATGGCCCTTTCCTACATTATTGGAGCCAATTAGGCCAAGTACATTTTTCTGAAGACCTTTAGAGTGATAAGAAGATATTCTTGAATTTTATTTGTTAGAAAACTACTTAAGATAAAGGCCGTGCTTGCGATAAGAGCAGCCAATATCAAGTCTCCGGGGTAGTGCACTCCAACGTATATTCTTGCTAAACCCATGAGGATGGAACCGGCTAACATAAAGTAACCCAATATTTTCCTGCTCTTCAATATAGGTAAGGTAAAAGCTAGAGTCGAAGCGAACGAATTTGCAGGTAAAGAGGAATCCGTTGGCATATAAAAGAGCAGGTTTACGTCAAGCGTACTGAAAGGACGATCTCTAAATAGGAATACGTTTAAGATCAGGACAGATAAACTGGCAGAAGCCATACAGATCATCGATGTAATTACTGACATTTGATCTGACGTTCTTTCCTTAATACTTTTACCGGAAAACCATATAAACACCAAGATGCTGGCTAAGCATATTGGTATGAAATAGTCGCTGGCCAGGATCATCATGGGTTCGTCCAGAATTGAGTTCCCAGCGGTACTATTGAGCAAATAGAAGAGTTCGTAATCTAAACCCTTTATTTTTTGAAGAAGTATTTCCATCGTAATTTAATTAAATTCACATAAGTATCATGTTTAAGACATATGAATGAATCTGCCTCGCAATTGTGGTCCCTTAGATTTTTTTTACGATTCGTTGCTGAAGTAACCAAGGAGGTAACAAAAAAGCTAGCAGATAAAGCGACATAGAATAAAAAGGCTTGTTCATTTCCGTCAAGACCCCCTTCGTAGTCATTTATGTTGCGGTTTGCGGTCGTAAAAAAGATAAGTAACCCGGTTATGATAAAACCCACGGCGAAAGAAACATTGATCATAGGTCTTGAAAAGAAGCAGAAAAGGTAAGTTCTGGAAGACGTAGCTGCAATTTGTAGGACACCACTCGATACCAAGCTACAGCATATAAAATAATCGAGGTAGAAATTTATCACATGTAACCTTCCTCTTGTGTCTGAAAGGTTTTATATTAATTTTCTGAATTATTAAATTGAAACGTTTGTACACCAATGAATGTAGTGAGAGTTTTCACCTCTTATTGCTTTTTGATATACATCATTTATTTGTTGTGTGATGGGACCGGTTTTCCCAGAGCCGATGGTCCTGTTGTCTAATTCCCCGACTGCTTGTATATGGGCGGCCGTCCCAGTTAAGAACACCTCGTCTGCGAAATATAGTTCGCTTCTCCTTATCCTGCGTTCCACAACTTTTGAATCGAGTTCTTGAGTAGCAATTGTAATTGCCGAATCACGAGTTATACCGGTTAAATTGTTGTCTGAAACTGGTGGAGTGTAAAGGATTCCATCGTTGATCATAAATAGATTTTCGCCGGAGCCTTC
>CAZUHE010000150.1:0-3016 GCA_964620395.1 uncultured Dehalococcoidia bacterium | reverse complement strand
AATATTTTATGCGACTGATTTGGATACTCATTCAATAGTTGCCTAAAATCATTTCCTACGTGATCCTTGTATAGTTCTAGGAACTTACAGATATTACGTGACATTATTTTATTGGTATGTCCCGTTAATGCTCTTGCTGGACGAGCCCATTTAGGTTTTGGCTTTTGCCTCCACATTGCGTGAAATTCTGCAATCTTACTTACAGCAAATTTGTATTGTTCGAAACTTAGTAGATCTATGTCATATCTTGAAGTTGAATCAAGGTCTTCCAGTAAAAGGCATATATCTCCTTCCTTTTCATTTATTGCCATAAAATAAGTTTTCGGGAGCAATTGGATAATACTTTGAGAAAATTCGCGATAGGCTGAAATCTCATTTATTGAATAGTTTCTCAGGAATTTTTTCGTAACCTGATTTTGAGATGAGAATTTTCCTATTATTGTGTCAGGCAGGGTTGTTGAGGCCTTGTGAGAGTATTTGATGAAGTATCTATGAACTTGGCCAGAGAATCCTCTACCAGGACTTATTGGCTGCGATGTTAGGCCAATTATTTTAGAATCTTTGTAATTCGATGACTTGGAAAGTACGTTTGACAACCATGCCTTGGATACCTGTTTAGGTATCCAAGGTGTCAAATTGACTTCCAAGTCAGGAATCCTTTTCAAATCTGATTCTTTTTGCTAAATCTCCCGGGACAGCCTTTTCCATGTATTTAAACATTTCTTCGTTAAAGAATGGCAGCCCTGTTGAAGCATTGACACCCCCATCTACGGATATGATTTCACCGTTAATGAAGCTGGAAGCTTTTGATGCGAGAAGTAGTAACGCCCCATTTAGTTCCTCAGGTTTGCCTATTCGACCCATTGGCGAATTCGCACTAATATGTTTCCGAAACGCGGAGTTTCTAACCCATGCTCCAGTCATTTCACTTGGAAACCATCCTGGTGCAATAGCGTTCACTCTTATCCCGCGGTCAGCCCAGCTAGCTGCGAGGCTTTTGGTTAAGTTTGTTACTGCTCCTTTGGTGGCTTGATAAGCTGCGGGCATTCCTCTCATACCGTTTAAACCAGCAACTGAAGACAGATTGATTATCGATCCACCAAGTCCGTCCGACAACATCCTTTGACCAGCTTCACGACAGCAAAACCATAGGCCCATGAGATTTACTTTTACGGTTTGTTCGAACATATCATCCGTGATTTTTTCTGGGACTGCACCTGCCTCGGCAATTTGCCCGGCGTTATTTACCAGTATGTCTACCCTTCCAAATTTTTTTTCAGTCTTATCAAACAACTCTTTTACCTGACTGGATTGGGTAACGTCACATTGAACCGGAATTGATGAAAATCCATTTTCAATTAATTCCTGATTCAAATCGTTTAATTTTTCGACTCTTCTAGCTGTTATAGCTACATTAGCTCCTCTTTCTGCTAGGAATTTCGCAAATGTGACTCCGAGACCCGACGAAGCGCCAGTGACGATCACTGTTTTGTTAGAGATGTCGAATAATGGGTCATATTGGTTCATATTGGTTCCTTTGATTTAATTTGGTAAGAGATTAGCCTTAGGAATGGCAGTCACTGAAATATTCGTAAGGAAAATACAGGTCATGACTGATATGGTACTCTACCACGCGTGAACCATTGATGGAGATGTGCCAGTAACGTGCCAACTATTGATTTTTTAATGTGGACCTTGGTCGGCTTTTTGAGTGGGTCTGTGCCATGGTCACTTATATTGAGTAAATATATTTCAGGTAAGGATGCTAGAGATGTAGGGGACGGGAATCCCGGGGCCACTAATGCCTGGATTTCTTCTGGATGGCTAGTAGGGATTCTGGCTATGATTTTGGACATTGGAAAAGCTACTATACCTGTGTGGTTTCTTATGTCCTCATTGGATCCCAGCTCTTTTGCTGATCATTTGTTGACTGCCATAGGAGTTATATCTCCAGTTTTGGGACATGCATGGTCACCATTTCTAGGGTTCAAAGGGGGCAAAGCATTAGCCTCAAGTTGGGGATCATGGATTGCTATTACATATGGATTAGCGTTTCCTGTAGCGTTGGTTATTCTAGGGATGATGCATCTCATCCAAAAAAACCATGCTATCACCGTCACAACTTGTTTAGCGTTTTTTGTATTAATATTTGGTTTTTTGGATGGATTAGATTATCTGATTATTTTTGGGTTATTTAATCTGGCATTGATTGGGTATAAGCATAGGACAGAATACTCGAAGGGATTGATTGTTCGTTCTTGGATCAGGAGACTACCAGGTAGTGATTATTGATTTTGTTTGAGTATATATGGTTGGGCGGAACGTGTTTAATATTAGTCACGTCCATGTTGATAACACTTCTGAATTGTGTGTCCATGGATAAGCTTGTGTCCACGGAGCTTTCCTCTACAAATGAAGAATCCTCAAAAGATTTGGTTTCAATACTTATACCCGCAAGAAATGAAGAGGAAAGAATCGGCGAATGTATAGAATCTGTTCTTAGGAATGCGGATGCATACATTGAAATTCTAGTTCTTAATGATAATTCTGATGACTCTACCGCCGAAATTGTGCGCAGATTTTCCTTGGATGGTCATAACGTCACCTTAATTGAAGGGTCTGAATTACCTGTAGGGTGGATTGGCAAGCATTGGGCCTGTCATCAGTTATCACAATATGCCAGAGGAGATTACCTTGTTTTTATAGATGCTGACACTATGCTTGCTCCAGACACTCTTCAAAGCTCAATACATAAAGCAAAGCGTAATAATTCTGATTTATTAACACTGATGCCACGAAGAGAGAAAAAATGGGTTTTTGAATATTTAATGTATCCATTTATAGATTGGGCGATTTTTTGTTGGCTTCCGATGTCAATCGCACACAGATCTCATAATTCTTATTTGTCAGCGACATTTGGACAATTCATGTTGTTCAAAAAGACAGCTTATGAACTTATCGGTGGACATCAGTTAATTAGGAATAACAGGCTAGACGATTTTGAACTTGGAAGAAA
>CAZUHE010000149.1:0-3045 GCA_964620395.1 uncultured Dehalococcoidia bacterium | reverse complement strand
TTCTGTAAAAAGATTTATGGGAATGAAATTTGGTGATGAATCCATTGCCAAGAGTATCGGCTTAGTGCCTTATGAAGTCATAAAACATTCAAATGACGATGCACACGTGAAGATGGGTGATAAAGCCTATGCTCCACCAGAAGTATCGGCGATGGTTTTGCAGAAACTCAAACAAGATGCTGAGGCGAAACTGGGGGAAGAAATAACACAGGCTGTTATAACTGTCCCTGCTTATTTCAATGATAGTCAGCGTAATGCCACAAGGGACGCGGGGAAGATTGCAGGTCTTGAAGTATTGAGGATTATTAATGAACCTACGGCTGCATCTTTAGCTTATGGCCTGGACAATAATAAGGATCAAACTATAGCTGTATTTGATCTCGGAGGAGGAACTTTTGACGTTACTGTTCTTCAAATTGGAGATGGGGTGTTTGAGGTTAAAGCAACCAACGGTGACACACATCTTGGGGGTGATGATTTTGATCAAGTAATAATTGATTGGATATGTGAAAAATTTAAGAAAGAACAAGGCATTGATTTGCAAGAAGATCGTATGGCATTGCAGAGACTGCGTGAAGGTGCCGAAAGAGCAAAAATCGAATTGTCTACCTTGATGCAAACAGAGATAAATCTACCATTCATAACAGCTGACGCCTCAGGCCCCAAGCATTTAGTGGAAACACTACAGCGATCAACACTGGAACAATTAGTAGGCGATCTAGTTAGTAGAACAATTGAACCTTGTAAGAAAGCTATAGAAGATGCTGAAGTTGCTATTTCAGATATTGACGAAGTGATTTTGGTCGGAGGGATGACCAGAATGCCTGCTGTGCAGCAAGCGGTGGAAGAATTTTTCAATAAAGAATCTCATCAAGGGGTAAATCCAGACGAAGTTGTTGCAATTGGAGCAGCAGTTCAGGCAGGAGTTCTTCAAGGAGATGTACAGGATATCCTTTTACTTGATGTTACTCCGTTAACTCTTGGTATTGAAACCTTGGGAGGGGTCACGACGGCTCTTATACAAAGAAACACGACTATTCCTACTTCCAAAAGTGAGACTTTTACCACTGCTGCAGATAATCAACCTTCCGTAGAGGTTCATGTTCTTCAGGGAGAGCGGCCTATGTCGACGGAGAATAAAACCATTGGAAGGTTCAATTTAGATGGAATTTTGCCTGCACCACGTGGTATGCCACAAATTGAAGTGACTTTTGATATTGACGCGAATGGGATATTAAATGTTTCAGCAAAAGATAAAGGAACTGGTAAAGAGCAAAGTATAACTATTACAGCTAGTTCAGGTTTATCGCAAGATGAAATAGATAGGATGGTTAACGAGGCTGAACAGCATGCCGAAGAAGATCAAACTAAGAGACACTCGGTAGAGCTAAGGAATAATGCTGAAGGCGCAATATACGCAGCGGAAAATTTGCTCAAAGAAAATGATGAGCATATTGATAGCGATTTGAAATCTGAGGTCGAACAGAAAATTGCTTTAGTTAAATCAGCGCTAGAAGGTGAAGACAATACATTATTAGAATCTTCGCTTAGCGAACTTCAGGAATCAGTTCAAAAGGTTGGACAGGCGGTTTATTCCAAAACGGGCGCTGCTCCTGGGTCAGACCAAGATGTGCAAGATTCCGATCCTCAGAACCCCGGGTCTGATGACCCCGATAATACCGTTGAAGGAGAATTTCGAGAGGTATAATAAAGAGTCAGGAGTTCAATACATGATGATAATACCCCCATTAAATAGGGATTTAATGGGGGTATTACTTATTTAATCTTAAAGGTGGATTTGCCTATTCAGCGTGATAGGCAAGGATATGGTCTCGTAGAACGTCTTGGGCAAAATCGTTTTCTACATCCCGCCATACTGAATGAACATGGTTTGCACCGTTTTGTCTATTGTCGAACTCTACTACGAAATTTCCACCGTGTAGTCGGTAATAATGTTCTTTCCCTGGTTCGGTGGGCCCGGCCCATGCAAAACATATGTTATCAATTCCGTATTCGTTGATTTCTTTCATCTTTTGCAATGCAAGGTCTTCATGGACTTGATTTACATACTCGGATATAAGTGATGTTGCAATAGTCTTTTGAGTATCAGACATTTTTGATATGTAAAGCCCTTCTTCCTTGGGCAAAGATACTTTGGAGCTGTTGTAAGTTACGATATCCCAAGGGGCCTCGTCATAAATAGTGGCTCTACTCTTTTGGGCTGTATCTAGTTCATTCATTAACGCGTACGCTATGTCTTCACGTTTGCTCAACACTCGTTGCCCATTTTTTGGCCCTTGCCTTACCTCAGCAGGATTAGATCCAAAGAAAAAAGGTGTCATTGAAATTACCCTGCCATTCCATATGCTGAAGTGCACTGATATGTGATGCCCTTCGGCTCTCCAACCCCATGGTTCTTTGGAATCACTTGGGTTCCCAAATATCGTGAAATAATAAAGTTCTGGATCGCGATTCCAGGATACTTGGTTTTGTCTCTGCTCAAGTTCTCCCAATATATCTTCAAGATCTATAATTTTTCGTGCTTGCGAATAGGACTGTTGAGTTAGACCCGTAGCCAGGAGATTAAAAGCCAGGTCTCGTTGATTCCCCACCATATTCTTTAGTGCTAATCCATGCCTACTTAATGGCGGGTAGTACCAAAATAGCTTTTCGCCATCGAAATAATTGAAACATGCCTTTGAGCTCTGATCTTTTGTTAAGCTGTCAACAAATTTTGTCGCTGCATCAGTCATATTTGCTACTGTGGTGGATTGGATTTTTTGTGTAGCCATATTCATACTCCTGAAGTTCTGTAGTTACAGAATTGTCCGTTGCTTAAATTCGACCAAGGTTATCATGTCCAGAACCAGTCTTCTATACTTTTTGTAATTTTTGGAAAGATCTTACGTCATTGGGAGGTGTGCCGTGGTGGCTCATTGCTGTTCTTGCCACTTCCGCGACATAAATGTTGCAATTAGAGTCGAGACACAAGCCATGAGGAGCTATAAATTGTCCTGGCTCTAGCCCATAACCTAAATCGCCGAT
>CAZUHE010000148.1:0-3067 GCA_964620395.1 uncultured Dehalococcoidia bacterium | reverse complement strand
CGCTTCATAAATGCTGTTTCAGAGGCTTCTTTAACAAATTCTTCCTTGCTGATACCAGCAAAGGCCATATGCCGTTCGGACGCAGGTGTAAAAATGGCACCTGGGCACACTGAATTTACCCTTATATTGAATTCAGCAAGGTCCATTGCAAGGCACCTGGTTAATTGTAGTACAGCACCCTTAGAAGCGTTGTATGGGACAAATGCGGGTTGGGCAATAAAGCCACTGACTGATGCGATGTTGACGATAGCTGGCGCTTTTGACGTTTTGAGGAAGGGAAGAGAATGTTTAACCATGTTTGCCGAACCAACGACGTTCACTCCCAGAACCTTGTTCCAATCATGGTTTGCGGTTTGGTCCACTGTACCAAAAACGAAAGCAGCTGCGTTGTTGATTAAGATGTCGATTCCTCCCAAGAACTCGGAAGCTTGATTGACTGTCTCTTTAACTGATGTTTCATCCGAAATATCAGTTTCGACGAAACAGACGTTTTCGGGAGAACCCATTTGTTCGAGGGTTTCTCTTCCCCCGGCAACATCGATATCACCGATTACAAGGTCGGCTCCCTCAGCTGCGAAAAGCATAGCTATCGCTCTCCCGATACCTGAGGAGCCTCCGGTTATTAAAATGTTTTTCGATTCCAAACGCATGTCAAAAGTTCTCCTTTATTTATTCCGTATGAAACACTTCGACCAGTTCCAGCATTCCCTGATCAGGCCTGTAACCCTCAGGGATTTCAAAAAATGGTGCCATGAAGTTTTGCCACTTTAGGTTAACTTCTTCTGTAGACATACCCTTTAAAGAATCTGAAAAAGAGTTCTCAGCTTCAAAGTATCCGAACATCAGTCCATCATCACGCATAAATAGAGAATAATTATTCCATCCATGCTTCCTTAGAGCCTCCAACATTTCAGGCCAGACCTTTTTGTGATGGTCTTTGTATTCAGGAATGTGTTCTTTTTTGACTTTCATTAGGAAACCAACGCGTTCCATGTTTAAACTCCCTGTTCATTTATTGAATATTAGACTCCCCGCAATCGAAACGATAGAAGTACCTGATTGGTCAGCGGGACACTGCTGGTAATCAACCGTAACCCCTTTCCAGTGGTTGGTATCCAAAATCTTACCCATAAGATATATAGGGCTTAGCCCACATAATTTCCTCTCGTCCTTTTCTTTGGACGAAAGTTCAAAAAAACTGTCAACATTGCCATTTTCTATAAAGGATAATGATTCTCGATCAGAATTTTCTATTTGGGTGAACTCTTCATCTTTTAGGCCTTCACGGGGATCAAAAGCTGGCCCCATGTGACTTAAATCACCAGCTGCAATCACAAGAGTAGGCTTGCGTGAGGCATATTCCTGCAGCCCTTCAACGGCCTTCTGAATGGACAAATCATCAATCGGGTTTGAATCGGATTCGATGTACTGGTGCAGTGAGCCACATAAAACAGGTAAGTGAAGCACGTCGGTTCTCCCGATGGTATGAATAAACCAATTCAATGCAAGTTCTATAGAATGTTCATCTCTATGATGCAACTCATCATCCAAAGGGTTACAGTCTGAAAGGCTATCTGTTTGTCTCTTAACTTCTTCCTTGTCTGTTCCAACGATCCCAAAAGGAGTCATATAATCTTGAAAGGTGAAGGTTACAGGGTTTGAACTTCCCTTGTGGTCTGTACCCAAAGTTATAACCTGTTGTATCTCATCTAGGTGCTCCTTGGCTTCCAACCACAATTTCGCATAGGTTTTAGCGCCCCGCCCGTAATCAATGTGAGGAGAAATAACCCCTCTCAAGGAGGTATCCGTTTTACTAGTGAGGTCCGGTTCGGCGTGAACCTCATTTATTTCGGAATCAAAATATTCAGCCAATTCAATAGGGTCCGGAGAATATACGGAATTGCTATGGGCCATTTTACGGGCTTTTTGGCTTCTAAATGACTGCGTCGATTTGTTCCTTGCCTGGATGAATTGGCCATTTTGGATAAGCAAAGCGTTATCCAACTGGATTAACAGATTCGTGACCGCTGTTTGGCCAATCGAGACTCCGCGGAATATCAATCCACCGTTTATGGCAGGGATAGTACGGGTTCCATCACTCAGTTCCAGCAAAGGAACTAAATGTTCCGGAACCTGAACCCCTGTCTTCGCCAACCCTAAATCATCTTGTATATGAAGCAGATTGCGGTCATTTTGTTTAATCCAACGGGCGTGGCCCATTCTGAGTTTTGGAAACTTTGGCAAATCGGCCATTTAGGTATTCCTTTTGCATAATTTAATTCTACTGTTTAGGGCCCTTATCGTCACTTACGTAACCTCTGTTGATGTGGGTTATTAGGCTCGGACCTATGCTATAATCCTTTGGAAGGCTGTTCAATAAGAGCTTATAAATATTTTGAATCATAACAACCCTTTATCAAGAAAGGGCACGCCAGTGTTTGAAGACCTTAAGGTTTTCTCCGGTAATTCCCACCCTAAACTCGCAAATGATATTTGTGAGTACTTAGGCGTACCTCTTGGACAATGCGACGTTTTTAAGTTCAGCAACGACAATACCTTTGTTAGCTTCAAGGAAAATATAAGAGAACGAGATGTCTTCTTGGTTCAATCTTTTTGTTCCCCGGTTAACGATCATATTATGGAATTGTTAGTTATGATAGACGCTGCTAAAAGGGCCTCTTCTGGTCGTATTACCGCTGTGATACCCCACTATTCTTATGGAAGAAGTGATAAAAAAGATCAACCGAGGGTTCCCATTACTGCGAGGCTCGTAGCTAACCTACTTACCGTCGCGGGGGCAGATCGTGTTCTGACTGTTGACCTACATGCTGGGCAAATTCAAGGCTTCTTTAATATTCCAGTTGATGAATTGACAGCAGTTCAACTTTTAGCTTCACATTTTACGGAAAATGAGCAAAAGGTGGAGGTCGCATCTGCAACAGATGCTGGTGACGTTAAAAGAACTCGTGACACGGGTAGATTTTTAAATGTACCCATTTCAATCGTTGAAAAACACCGACTCGGGAATCAGGACAGAGTCGAGGCCTTGAGCTTAATCGGTGAGGTT
>CAZUHE010000147.1:0-3078 GCA_964620395.1 uncultured Dehalococcoidia bacterium | reverse complement strand
CGTAATAACATTTAGGAAAACAAACAGGAAGAAAATCATGCCAGAATACATTCCAAGTCCCAAAAAATGGGTGGCCGACCAAGTGGAACTTTATGAAGGAACAGATGGCCGAGAGGGTACGACGTTGAGAGAGACAGGATTGCCAGTCATCATCGTCACTAATACGGGGCACAAGACAAAGGCAATCAGAAAAACACCACTGATGCGCATAGCCGACGGGCAAAACTATGTTCTCGTTGCCTCTCAGGGAGGCGCACCAACCCATCCACTCTGGTACCACAATTTAAAAGCTAATCCAAACGTCGAAATCCGTGATGAAGAAAATGTCTACAAGATGCGCGTTAGGGAAGTCCCTGAGGGCTCCGAAAGAACACGGTTGTGGAATCTCGCGGTTGAAGCTTTTTCAGAGTACGAAAACTATCGAAATAAAACAGATCGCCTGATACCAGTCTTTATTGCTGAATTATCTCAATAAAATTATTCACAAAGGCTAAAGTAATGACTTCTATTCATGTATTAGGAGCTGGAACCCCCACACCGACCGCGCACCGATTTGGTTCTTCATTTGTAATAAAAACGGGTAGTGATCAAATCATGTTGGACTGCGGCCCTGCCGCCACACACAAGTTAGTAAAAGCCGGTCTTTGGCCTACTGATATCAATCATATGTTTTTCACCCACCATCATTTCGATCATGATATAGATTATCCATGTTTCTTATTATGTAGGTGGGATCAAAGCACAGGCAATGAGGACACGCTAAAAGTGTTTGGCCCTAAATTAACAGAGAAAATCACCCATGGCATTCTAGATAGGGACGAAGGAGTGTTTGCCCACGATTGGATCGCTAGAATCAACCATCCACTAAGCCAAAAAGTACATGTTAACCGGGGAGGATCATTGCCTAGAAAACCTCCAAATGTATACGCCAAAGATGTAGGCCCAGGAAAAGTTTATTCAACAAATAAATGGGAAGTCATGGCAGCAACCGCTGAGCACGTACAGCCTTATCTTGACTCATTAGCCTACCGATTTGAAACTCCTGATGGCAGCATTGTATTTACCGGAGACACACAGCCATGTGAGTCTGTGCAAAAACTTGCCACCAACGCAGATATCATGTTTTGCATGTGCTGGGATGAACAGAGCATAATGGATCAAAATGGGGAACATGAAGGCCAATGCGGCACTGAAGGAGCAGTAAACATGGCTGCTAATGCTGGCGTTAAGAAATTAGTGTTAGTGCATATAGGACCCCATCTCTCTGATCCAATTGTGAAAAATAGAAATGCTAACTCATTATCAAATCTGTACGATGGTGAAATTGTCTTTGCAGATGAAATGATGTCCATAAAAATTTAGTTAGGCAACGACAGATTAAAGACAGCAAATACGTTTAACAAATGGGAAGTGCAAAATGGAACTTACACAACAACAGCTTCAATTCTTCGCAACCTTTGGGTATTTGGCATTCCCAGGGCTTTTTGCGAATGAGGTAGATAACATAACAGAATCATTTGAAAGAATATGGTTGGATAATGGAGGCGGTCATGCCGGGCAACCCCACGACGGACAGCAACGCTCCGCCCTGGTCCAATTCATAGATCAGGATGAATTTCTCAGCAGCCTGATAGACGATCCAAGGATTGATCGAACCTGCGCCGCCATATTGGGCGAGGATTATAATTATGCAGGCAGCGACGGTAATTTCTACGTCGGTGACACCAAGTGGCATTCCGACGGATACCTGAAGTCAAAATACACATCTTTCAAAATGGCTTTCTATCTTGACCCGGTATCAGCTGACACTGGGTGCCTGAGGGTAATCCCAGGGAGCCACAAATACGGGGACGTTTTTGCAGACTCTCTCGAGCAAGTGAAAGAACTGAGGGAAACCTCAGAAAATCCTTCAGATGATCTCTGGGGTATCAACGGAAGTGACGTTCCTTCTATCCCACTTGAGGTAGTGCCCGGAGATCTCGTTATGTTCAACCATAGAATCAAACACAGTTCATGGGGTGGTGGGCCGCGCCGCCGAATGTTCACAATTAACTTTGAACAAAGGTTCGACCACGAGGATGTCGAAGAGTTGAAACAACGTATGGGGAGGGAAACCCGATTTTGGATCGAGCGCCAGTATGGGGATGTCATGATGAAAACCGCCAGTGCCAGCCGTAGGGTACATCTTGAACAACGCATGGCCAATGATGGTCATATGGCTGAACTTGCAAAAAAAGCTCGCGATGATATGTCAGAACCCAGTAGAGGTTAATAGATGAAAATTACACAAATTGAAACGATACGTGTGAAGGAAAGACCCCAGATTATATGGGTACAGGTTCATACAACTGACGGAATTGTCGGTTTGGGTGAGACTTGGTATGCCCCGTCAGTAATTGAATCCGCCATACATGATTGGTTCGGACCTTTGCTAATAGGGCGGGATCCTTTTGAAATTGAAAGACACTGGGAAGCGATGTTCAGGCTCTCTGATCACGCTGGATATGGTGGAGCTGAAATGCGAGCAATTTCAAGTCTAGACATGGCTCTTTGGGACATAAAAGGACAATCCGTAGGACTTCCAATTTATGAATTGCTAGGAGGAGCTGTCCGAAAAAAAATCCCAGTATATGCTACATACATGCCTCTTGTGAGGGCAGGGGAGCAAGACGTTAAAACTGCAGGAGAAGCAGCAAAGGAACTACTAGCAGACGGTATAACAGCAATGAAAGGAGGCCCAACTATTGGGCTTTTCCAGGCTTCAGATGGCCAATCACTTTCACCGAAAGAATTGGACATGGCATTACAACCAATCCGGGATATACGCGAAGCAGTTGGTATGGATATGCAAATCGCCAACGACGGGCATGGTAAATGGACTTTGCCCGTCGCGATCCGCATAGCACAGGCAATGGAACCTTATGAAATTATGTGGCAAGAAGATTTAATGCCCCTAATGAACCCGGATGCATTACTTAGACTTCAAAATGCGACCAAGACTCCTATCTGTATATCGGAACGCCTGCTCACAAGATGGCAACTACGTCAGTTCATTGAGAATGGTTCAGCCCGAATCGT
>CAZUHE010000146.1:0-3134 GCA_964620395.1 uncultured Dehalococcoidia bacterium | reverse complement strand
GCCCTGATAGCCATCATAGTGCCCTCAGTGCCCGAATTAGTGAATCTTATTGTATCCACAGAAGGAATACGATCACAGAGAATTTTGGCCAAGCTAATTTGACTCTCTGTGGGTCCACTAAATGCCAATCCCAATTCTGATTGTTCTTGCACAGAAGAGACAATATCAGGATGTGAATGCCCCAAAATGAGACTTGTAGCATTTATCATCAAATCCAAATATTCGTTATCATCAACATCGTAAATGTATTTCCCAATCCCTTTTTCAATAAAGTGCGGGTAGGGATCAAAATAAGCTGTTGTTCGTGAACTTCCTCCGGGAAGAAATTTTTCAGCTTCTATTTGTAGAGCCTGTGATTTTGGGGTTCTTTCGATGTATCTCTTTTTTTCCGCTTCCAACGTATAATCTTTCATAACAAGGTTCCTTTTGATTGGTGTAACGTGACACCACATATGCAATTTCAGAGAGGTGACGACATTTCTTGGCACCAATATCAATTTCATGTATGGGTGTCCCAGCGATAAGAACATCCAACTCTTACATCTATATATCCTTAGAATTAAGGATTTCATTTAGACTACCTGACCGAAACCCTTCAAGGTCCAGTGTGACATACGAATAACCCAATGATTTAAAATAGCTTGGAACTTCAGTACGCAGGGGTTCTGACGTAATAACATCAAAATCATCAGCTGATATCTCTATACGGGCTATATTTTCATGATGCCTAACACGTAACTGTTTAAACCCTTTTTCTCTCAAATATTTCTCTGCTTTGGCGATAGTTGTAAGAGCCTCTACAGTCACCATTGTGCCATAAGGTATTCGTGAAGATAAACATGCCTGGGCGGGCTTATCCCAAGTAGGTAGACCCATTTCTCTAGATAGAACCCTTATATCTTTTTTTTCTAGATTCGCCTCAACAAGAGGGCTTCTTACACCGTATTGCGTAGCCGCATCCAGACCTGGCCTGTAATCACCAAGATCATCAACATTAGTTCCATTAACTACAAAACTGTAATTTTCCTCTCCACAAAATTTTATAAGGTGGGAATATAATTCGTCCTTACAAAAAAAGCATCTATCCGGGTTGTTGGCAGAATAATCTTCCCTCTCTATTTCATTAGTATTGATAGTTCTATAATTCAACCCCAAATCTTGGGCCAACGACTGTGCCTCTTCAAGCTCAGATGGTGCTAAACTTGGAGATACTGCGGTGACAGATAAAGCGTTGTTACCCAGCACTTCATTGGCGACAGCGGCCAAAAACGCGCTATCCACTCCACCAGAATAGGCAATAATTACTCTGTCCATTTTGGACAATATATCTACCAAGTCGACTCTCTTATTTAGCAGTTCCTGATCTATAGCTTGAACCATTTCATGCTCCTAGATGAACATTTCTTACCAACACACTAACCTTCCATCATTTCTTTAACGATGGATCTCATCTGATCACAATAATATTCATAATTCCTATTCTGATAACAAAGGACTTTTTGTGATTGTTCTGTATCATACCAATCATTCCATCCAATCGACTCTCTATATACAGCTATATCTAATGGAGCTCCCATCACGTTAAAGAAATCTTCAACATAGTTCTTACCATAAAGCCGCCATGTACGGCCACCTGCAATATTATAAATTTCACCAATCGCTTCTTTAGAATCAACTGCAGCTTTAAGGGCATCCGCCACGTCATCTCTATGCACCATTTCAACTCTCTGATCAGCGGTAAACGGCCATGGTTCCGGAGGTTCAAGAAATCCCGGTACGGCAATACTCGCTATACGAAGTATGACAAAATTAACCTTGGACTCTGTAATCACCAATTCACCCGCTATCTTACTCTCAGCATAAACATCAATGGCCTTCTGCGGCTGAGCAACAGTGACAGGATTGTTTTCCGACGAAGTATCACCATAAGTACTAATGGAAGATGTAAAAACAAGAGTGGCATCCGGGGAACGCTGTTTGATTCCCTCGACGATATTCCTTGTGCCGTCCACATTGACTTTAAAGGTGATGTCACGATTAGTTTCACTGTTAGGGGGTAATATGGCTGCCAAATGTAAAATGGCCTCAACATTACTTATCGCTTCAGAAACAGAATCAAAATCCGTGATATCACCTTTAAATACTTCCACATTTGGTTCGCCTTCCAAACCAGAAAAATCCATTGACGGCAAGTCAAAAATTCGGACCTTTCTACCTTCATCCAGCAACATTGATGCCAGTTGCCGTCCAACACTACCAGCACCACCAGTTATAAGTATCGGGCTTGTCACGTCAGTGTTGTTCCTTTCATCCCTGCCTTTTCAATAACATTCTGTGCACTTGCTATCAGAGCTACAAGAGACGTAGCAAAATCATCCCAATCTTCCGAACGCTTCAATTCCAATAGGGACGATGCTTCTCTCATCGCAGTTCTCGTTGGTGGAATGCTAGGCATAGTTTTAAAGAAAAATGTTTCGCTAATTTCTTCAAATTTTTCCACTATTTCAACGATTGAAACTTGCCAATCCGAGTTTTGAATTTCCAAACCTTCGGCTATTTCCTTACATGTATTAATAGTCTCATCCAACATCTCTTGTCCAGATTGTGGCATAGTCTAATATCTCCTTGTTTACTGTAAGAAACTGGGGGGCGACCACTCTGTGATCGCCCCCCAAAACTTTAACACTATTATCTAATGTCGCCCTATATAACTAATCGTCTTGATCTGCATGGACAGTTTCGGACACTTCTTTCACTGGCCCATCGACATCATCTTCATAATGATGTCTTACCTTATCAAGGTCAACCACATCTTTCCGATTATATCCTTTGCCATCGTACTTATCATGCGGGAAAACCTGGAACTTCTTAAACCGTTCTGCGAAACGTTGCCTACTCGGCCGCTTATCGTAGGAAAACCTAAACCGTTCTGGATTTCCAGGTGCGCATTCGATTAATTCATAATTTCGATTTCCGAGACCTATTTCATGGCCGGCATTTATACTGGTAACCTCACTTTGCGTATGAAAGGTGGCAGCCGCAGCCTCAAACTTTTTATCCCCCACGTGATGAGCTTCCATTAACTCAGATTTTGAACCTTTAATACCTTCTGCCTCTCTTGCTTTATCTACACA
>CAZUHE010000145.1:0-3199 GCA_964620395.1 uncultured Dehalococcoidia bacterium | reverse complement strand
GGATCGCCAAGATGGGCTTTGATTTTGGAACAAGACACACCAAGGGAAAGGATTTCTTTCTGTGTTTCGGCGGCCTGTTTATGGTTTCTCAGGTAGTTAAAGGCTATATTTGAGCCCCTGCGGGCGAGCTCCAAACATATTGCTTTACCTATACCACGAGATCCGCCTGTGACAAGGCTAAATTTTCCAGAAAAATCATCCAACATCAATTCCCACTTTTTGACCTTCTTTGAGGAATGCTTAGCGTTAAATTGCCATGCCTCCGTCTACACTTATAATCTGTCCGGTGACGTATTTTGCTTTCTCGCTTGCTAGGAAGCCTACCATTGCGGCTATGTCATCAACATCACCAAATTTTTGCATTGGTATCCAAGTCATGATGGTTTCTTTTTGTTTTTCCGATAAACCTTCCACGGTATCGGTGTTTATATAACCCGGTGTGATGGTGTTGACGGTTATATTCCTCGTGGCAACCTCTTTGGCCAATGCAAATGTAAATCCATTTATCGCGGCCTTAGATGCCGTATAGTTTGTCTGTCCAACATTTCCCCTCAATCCTACAACGGAACCTATATTTATTATTCTTCCCCATCTAGTTCTAACCATAGATCTGATCACTGAACGCGAGCAATAGAAAGTCCCGTTTAGATTGGTATTTATTACTCTTTCCCAGGAGACATCACTCATTCTTAGAAGAAGACCGTCATCGATAATACCGGCATTATTTACTAGTATGTCAATTTGACCGAAGCGGTCTGTTGTTTTGTCAATCATATTGTTTACTTGATTTAAATTTCCAACATCGGCTTTAACAGAGAAGCTATCTACACCGTAGGATTTTATTTCTCTTACCGTATTGTCTGCGGCGTCCTTGGATGAGTGATAATTGACAACAACACTGACACCTCTTTTAGCCAGTTCCAATGCAGAAGCTCTTCCTATTCCTTTTGCTGCTCCTGTAACTAAGGCATATTTACCTTTTAGATCTTCTTGGTTCACGTCTACTCCCTGTGTTTTTAGGTAGGTTCAGATTGTCCGCGAGTTACTTGTATGGTAATTTATTTGACCTTTGCCATAACCAGCGGTACCTGATTATTCATTTCCTGTATAAGCCTTGTTTCTACACACATTTTTGCTAGACTCACTGCTCGTTCTATGGTCTCAGAAGATGAGCTCCCATGTCCTATAATGCTGACCCCATTTACACCGAAAATAGGGCCACCACCACGCGAGTCTACAACATTGTTCTCTTTATATAGTCTTTGAATTAATGCCACAATTTGATCTGATGGTATTTTGCCTTTGAGAAACCCTTCAAGGTTTTTTGCCAAACCTTGCCCCAGGCCTTCGACTAATTTCAGAAGAATATTTCCCACAAATCCATCGCACACCACAACGTCCGCCTTCCCAGTTACAAGATCATTGCCTTCTATGTTCCCAATGAAGTTGAGGCCACTTTTTTTGAAGAGATCGCTTGTTTCCTTTGAGAGAGCGTTGCCTTTTCCATCTTCACTTCCGACACTCAGAACACCAATTCTGGGATTCTCTACATCTAGCAAAAGCTTGTTAAAAACAGAACCCAACACCCCAAACCCGAGGAGTTGTGAAGCACGGCAATCGATATTTGAACCCAGATCTAGGATGGTTTGTTTGGGCGCTGAACCTACGATTGGTCCTCCAATAGCGGGACGATCTATCCCATCAATAGTGCCTAATATGACCACAGCTGCTGCCATAGACCCCCCTGTCGACCCCATGGAGACTACGGCATCGGCCATATCTCTTTTTACAAGCTCAGTTGCTACCAGGATTGATGCTTTTGGCTTCTGGCGCAGAGCGGTAGCTGGCGCTTCAGCATCTTTGATATATCCTTCTGAAGGAATTAATGTTAG
Source organism: uncultured Dehalococcoidia bacterium (assembly GCA_964620395.1). GTDB lineage: Bacteria > Chloroflexota > Dehalococcoidia > Lucifugimonadales > UBA826 > CAZUHE01. The sequence continues at coordinate 1,307 of CAZUHE010000145.1, read as the reverse complement.
GTCCAAATCACTTGTTTCATATTTCTCAAGTTCGGGAGCCACTTGATCTGGATCACCAACAACAAAAACTTTCGCACCAATGTTACGGGCTGCCAAAATGGCACCTTTTACTGGAACCTCAGGAGCATGATCTCCTCCCATTACATCGATAGCCACTCGGAACTCGTCGTTTTCCGTGGACATTTTTATACCTTCCTCCTAAAAATCCTTAATTTTTGATTTGAGAGGCATAGAAACGGTCGTTGTTCCTGAGATTGCAACCTCATCATTTTGTCTTTTAATGGAAACGGAACATGTTACCTTTCTCTCCGTAGAATCATCAATTTTGGTTATTTTACCGGCAATTGTTATATGGTCGTTTGGAAGCACAGGAGCTCGAAATCGTATTTTCATGGTTCCGCTTGAGTACCATGCATAACCGAAATTCCCCGTCATCAATTCTGATATTAATGAGGCGACCATCATTCCATGAGCAATGTTGCTTCCAAATTGAGACGCTTCTCCAAATTCTTTATCAATATGGATTGGGTTGAAATCCCCGGACACATCGGCGTATAAATGTATATTTTTGGTGTCTACCGACTTGTTTATACTTTTTAGCTGGTGTCCGATGTTCATATTATTTTCCATCAGATAGGTCAGGTGACGGCAACATGATAGTACTTGTCGAAGTCATGACCCTTTTCCCTGAATGATTCGTGGTGATATGTTCAATGCCAAGGAATCTCCAATTCCCACGAATATTGTTTGAGGAAATGTTGGAAATGCACGTAATATGTTCTCCAAACTTAACAGGTTGGTTAATTTCTATCTCGTGCCCCACGTGTAACGTGCCGTCAGGTATTTTCAACTCAGTTATTGAACCTTGAAGACTTATGGCGGCTATTGCCATAGGAGGCACCAAATTAGACCCATCAGAATCTTTTATTGTTTCACTGTTATCTTGTACAGCAATTCTGTACTGGCGAATCAGTTTTTCATCCAAAAGGCAAGTTTGCTCGCACAGTTTAGAACCTTGACTAAGAGAAGCATAGTCCAAATTATTATCAGTTCCCCTTTTTAAAGTTTAGCCTTGATCTCATTGCATTTTTTAATCAGATGTACACGACAGGCAATTTATACTTCGGCTCGCTCATTCTACGTGTCTAAAGTACGACTATCAATCAAAAAACAAACATAACAATTTTCTGAAAGAAGATCGCAGAGGTATTATTTTAATATATTGTTGTTAGTACATCGTGACTAGTAGATTTGGGAAAACTTTAGGAGTCATATAAAATCGTCGGAGACAATACGAGGAGACAATA
>CAZUHE010000144.1:0-3234 GCA_964620395.1 uncultured Dehalococcoidia bacterium | reverse complement strand
GACCCAACAGGAGCTTCACCAAGACTTAATTGCACTATATAAGCTGTCATTGTCTGAACGCTTTCCATAGGATTGAAACTCATACTCGGGGTAGCTCCAGCAGCTATAGTGACTAACATCGTTTCCCCAACAGCTCGAGATATTGCAAGAATGAAAGCGGCAATGATTCCTGAAAGTGCCGCCGGTACTACAACTCGAAGACTAACTTCATACCTAGTAGCTCCTAGCGCATAGGCCCCTTCTCGTAAACTTCTTGGTACAGACATCATTGCATCTTCACTTAGTGAAGAGACCATAGGAATTATCATGACCCCCATGACAAGACCTGCACTTAGAGCATTAAAGATTATCAAATCATCAAAAATTACCTGAAGCAATGGGGTTACGAAAGTTAATGCAAAATACCCATAGACAACAGTAGGTATACCAGCAAGAACCTCTAAAATCGGTTTAACAACTCTTCTTAACTTGTCCGGCGCATATTCTGAAAGAAATATTGCCGTCATCAGTCCTACTGGTAAAGCCACAGCAGCAGCAATTAATGTCACAAGTAAAGTTCCTGACACTAAAGGTAGAACGCCATATGACCTAGGCTTTAATATCGGAGTCCATCTAGTTCCTGTTAGAAATTCCCAAACTGAAATTTCACCAAAAAAACTTGAAGCTTGATATATAAGAGTAAATAATATCCCCGCTGTTGTGAGAATCGAGACGGAAGCACATGCGAAAAATATCCACTTGACTATTATTCCTTCCAGTCGAAGAGATCTCCCCCTTCTAGTGCTAAATCTTTCATCCATTGCAGGAAATCCCTATGATTTAAGGCCATTTTATAGGTGACTCTAAACTAACTGATTTCAGTCTCAGAGTATTTTAATGAAAGGGTTGACGGTATGATACATACCATAGTGCCAATCCTACATTACAAAAACTTATAATTAACTCGATTTATTTGTATAGCAAGTCCTTGTTATTTGCATAGACGCTGGTATCTGAGGCTACATATCCAACTTCGTTAGTCAGTTCAGGACCATGTTCCATGTAGAAATCTACAAATGCTTTCACTTCTGGTCTCAAAAGGCTTCCTATATTCACATATATGAACAATGGTCTAGAAAGAGGGCTGTACTCACCAGACGGAATAGTTTCTAGGCTTGGTGAAACACATCCTGAACCACTATCAACAGCAACAAGTTTCAACTTGTCCTCATTTTCACGGTAATATGAATATCCGAAATACCCAAGTGATCCTTTATCTCCTGTAATCCCTTGTACGAGAACATTATCATCCGCAGAAGCTGTGTAGTCAGCTCTCGACAATTGAGCTTCACCCATAATTTCTTCCGTGAAATAATCAAAGGTCCCAGAGTCAGTATCTGGACCGTATAGACGCATCTTTTCATCGGGGAATTCTGCCCTTACCTCACTCCAATTATCAATCTTTGAACCAGGTTCCCAAATCTTTCTAAGCTCTTCAATAGTCAGGCAATCAACAAAATCATTCTTCGGGCTAACTATAACTGACAAACCATCAGTACCAAGCCTAAGCTCTACATACTTGATGCCATTCTCTTCGGCTTTGGCTATTTCATTTTCCCTAATTGTTCGCGAAGCATCAGAAACGTCTGTCTCGCCTCTGTAGAATCTTTTGAAGCCTCCCCCAGTACCGGACACTCCCACATTAACCCTAACTTTTGGATACAACTTGTTGAATTCCTCAGCCACTGCTTCGGAAATCGGATAAACCGTGCTTGATCCATCAACCTCCACTGTCCCCTTCATTTCTGTATCACCAGTAGCAGATTGCGAAGTCAAAACTTGCCCGGTAGTGGACTGAGATGACGGTATACTGGCTGACATTTCTGAACTATCAGCTGAATCATTATCCCCACAGGCAGTAATAACTATTACCAACGAAAGAATAACTGCACCCATCAGCAGCGCTATCCGCTGTTTGCTTTCAATAGAGGTTATCATTCTATTTTTAGATCTCCTGGTCTATGTCTATTTTTTATTAGGAATCCCTTTTCACTCTTTTAACTAACTATTTTTAACATCGCTATTCAAATCTGGCGGCAGCTTAATTTCTCCTGAATTTTTCTAAGTACCGTGTACCTTTCCAAAATTCGGGACAGAAAAACTCTACCCCTGCCACATAATGAATAATATGAATTAATACTAAAGCCTGTTCTTTAACGTTGAATTAACGGGAAGTTAAAGTGCATGTAGAAGGAATCGAACTGAGTAGATTATGACCTTTAGCTAGTCAGACAAGAGTAACGACAAATCCAACTATCTCTATGGCATCAACATTAGGAGATAAAATCGTCAGACTAAGCTAATCTAGAATCAAGCGTTTGGAATAGTAAAGTAAAAAGTGCTTCCTTCGCCCTCTACACTTTCGGCAAAGACTTCGCCTCCATGGGCTTGAACCAGATGCTTCACAATTGACAACCCCAATCCAGTTCCCCCATCTCTACGCGATCGATCCACTTTGTAAAATCTTTCAAAAACATGGGCTATATGTTCTGTCGGTATCCCTGATCCTGAATCTGATACTGAAACCATAATATACCCATCATCAACAGGATTTGCATTTACCTCAATTTCCCCCAAGAGAGGTGTGAATTTCGACGCGTTTTGCAACAAATTCTGAAAAATCTGTACTAACTTGTCTTCTTGACCCAAAACGATAATTCCATTATCAAATCGCAATTCAATATTTGGAATATTGCCCTGGCTTTGTTGTTTTAAATTAAAAATTGTGTCCTTCACTACTTTATGAAGATTCACGGGCCTTATATCAACAACTTCCTGACCACTTTCTATTCGTGAAAGTTCTAGAAGCTCATTAACCATAGACGTCATACGTTCGATTTCCCCATTAATTCTTCCGATAAAGTCCGATGCTAACTTAGAATCATCAAGTGCCCCATCTTCCAGGACCTCAACCATTGCCCTTATGGAAGCAATCGGGCTCCGAAGCTCATGAGAAACATTGCTTACAAATTCTTTTCTCGAAGTCTCAACCTGTCTAACATCAGTAAGATCGTGAATAGTAAGTAGCACCCCACGTTCCCCCCCAGGTCCTAGAGGCGTTGCCGTTACACTTAATGACTTTCTTACTTCTGGAACCTCTACTTCAGACATCATTAGGGAACCAGTTTTGGAACATCGGTGCGCCAATTGAAGAATCTCGAAATCTCTAACAACCTCTGCAATCCTCAGTCCAAC
>CAZUHE010000143.1:0-3269 GCA_964620395.1 uncultured Dehalococcoidia bacterium | reverse complement strand
CCCACCCCGGCACGTCTCATAAGATGAGCAACTAGCTCCATATGGCTATTAGACAATTTTTCACCTCTACAAATTTTGAACCTTTACGGTTCTTTATTTTATACCAATTGTCGTAGTCTGGGGTCTAGCTTATCTCTTAACCAATCTCCAAGAAAATTGAGTGACATAACAGTTATTAGTATTGCTACTCCCGGGACCACTGTTATCCACCAGGCATCTCTCATATATCCTCGCCCATCTGCAACCATTGCTCCCCACGTGGGAGTTGGTGGAGGAACGCCAGCTCCTACGAAACTCAAGAATGATTCAGCCAGAATTAGTCCGCCAGTTGACATGGTTGCTATTACCATTACGGTGCTGGACACACCAGGTAATATGTGTACCATCAAGATCCTGGTTGTCGATGCTCCAGCTACTCTTGCCAACGCTACATAGTCACGTTCTTTCAACGATAGTACTTCTGCTCTAACTTGACGAACGAATCCTCCAAAGGAGGCCAGTGCTAATAAACCCATCATGGTTGTCAATCCTGGGCCCACGACTACTGCAATGATCAAGGCTACGAGTATAAACGGTATTCCAAACCATATGTCCACAGCTCGCATAATGACTTCATCTATTATGCCTCCCTTGAAACCAGCAATAAGACCCAGGCCCGTTCCTACGACAGTTCCTACAATCATAGAAACTGCAACTATCATGAGCGATATCCGGGTTCCCATGATCAAGCGACTTAAAACATCGCGTCCTATGGGATCTTTCCCGAGAGGGTATTTCATTGTGCCTTCTTCGTACCAGGCGGGCGGAACGTTTCTTTCAAGTAGTACGCTGTCTAATGGATCATGTGGCACGATCCATGGGGCGGTTATCGCCACAAAGGTCAATATAATGATAATAGCAGCCGATAGTACAGGCCATCTTCGCAGAAATTTCCAACATTTGACGATTTTACCGTCAGATGCTCCACTCAATCTATCTAAATCTATCGATTGCAAGTTATATGCTCCATCCCACTAGTATCATCGCTGTTAACCATACCTAATCCTAGGATCAACCAAAGCGTAAAGTAGATCCACTAGAAGCGCAATAATGATGTAAAGGGCCGTAAATAAAAGTGTGACCGCTACAACTACAGGTAAGTTGTTTGCTATAGCTGCTTGTATGCCAAAGTTAGCAACTCCTGGCCAAGCGAAAACTACTTCTACTGAGACTGATCCAGTTATAAATCCTGCTAAGAGTAATCCAGCGTAGGTAAGAGGGACTAATAACGCGTTCCGAAAGGCATGTTTCCACACTATAGTACTGTTTCCGACGCCTTTAGCTCTGGCTAGTTTTACAAATTCTGAGTCCAATATTTCTAGCATTGAAGATCTGACTAATCTTAGATACCCTGCGAGCGCATGGATAGCCAATACAGAAGACGGTAGTATGTAGTATCTTATGTCGAAGCCGTCCCCTCTCGTGCCAGCGGGCAACCATCCGAGCATAACGGCAAATACCAATATGAAAAGCATTCCTGTCCAGAAGGTAGGGGTGGATATTCCCAATGCTGCTATGACTCTTGCTACAAAGTCCAAAAAGCTTCCTCTTTTGACAGCTGATATCACTCCCATGGGTATGCCTATCAAAGTTGCGAGCAAGAAACCAATAGCTGCCAATTCCAATGTATAAGGCAACCTCTCCATTATCAGGGGCATTATGGGTCTTTTGTTCGATAAATCATATCCCAGATCACCCTTTAGGACCCCGCCTAGCCAATAAAGGTATTGAATAGGAACGGGATCGTCCAGATGTAGTTTTCTTTTCTCACGTTCATAAACTACCTGGCTAAACCCATAGCTAAACCCTGATTCATCTGGTGGAAGCAGGTTTACAAGAGGATCTCCCAGCAACCTGGATCCCCCAAATATGACGATCGTCGCTCCCATCAAAGCGATGATTGAAGTGAGGATTCTTCTTACTATGAACTTCTTTATCTTACCTATTCTCCTATGAAGATTCTGATGAATTTTAAACCAATAACATTTGCATCATGAGTTTAAAGTGAGATGTCTCCTATTCTAGGACGTACATATGTCCGTCGTTACTGCCCACATAAAGGGTGTTACCGTGTATGGTGGGAGACGTTTCGACACCACCTAAAGTGGTATATGTCCAAATTTCGGTTCCAGTGTTAGCGTCCAAGGCGTATATTACCTTGTCAATTGCTCCAAAATAAAGCGTTGACCCTGAAAGGGATGCCGACGATTTTATCGAGCTTTTCGTTATAAAAGGATCGTCTGCAACGCCTTTGTCGGCCTTAAATTTCCATATTTCAGTACCACTTGCAAGATCCACCGCATACATGTGAGCGTCACGACTCCCAATGTATATTACTCCGTTATATATCGCTGGTGAGGCGTCGATCCTGTTATTTGTCTGGAATTTCCAAACGATTTCGCCAGTATCTTGTTTGAATGCGTAAAGGTTCATATCACCACTACCTACATACACATTGCCATCAGACAGAGCAGGTGAGGAAGCAAACCCGACACCTGTGTCATAACTCCATTTCTCTATTCCTGTCTTAGCATCTACAGCGAAAAAGTTTCCGTCATCACTTCCAAAGAATACGGTTCCCCCTCCAACGGCTGGAGAGGATTCTATTCTGCCTTCCGTATTAAATTGCCATATCACGCTACCGCTTTCCAAATCCATCGCGTAAGCTCTTGTGTCGTGACTTCCGATGTAGATAACACCGTCCACGATTGCAGGTGATGAGTTAACAGGATTTCCAGTTAAATGCTTCCAGGCGATTTGGCCGTCAGTGGCATTCAAGGCGTATATGTGTCCATCATTACTGCCAAATACAACCTTACCACTTGCAACTGCTGGTGTTGAAACTATTTGAGAATCTGTGGTGAAGTTCCATTTTTCTTCTCCGGTTTCTATATCCACACAGTGAAGGGCAAAATCTTGACCACCAAAGTATGCATAACCTTCATAAATAGTTGCCGAGGATCTGACCCTTCCTGATATAGCGAACTTCCACTTCAAACCATTTAAGGTTGGAACTCCAGGATCCTCATACGATCCAGTGTGGTTAGCGTTACCCCGAAACATGGCCTCAGCTGAGGCTCCACTGTCAGGCGCCTCAGATAATTGCTTGGCACCACTTTCTTCGACGTCGGGATTCTTATTGGTTAGGTCAACCGAGCCTGCTCCACCACCGTCGCTTCCACCTCCACAGGCGCTCAGAACAGCCATGATGGCGAAAGCAATCACTATTT
>CAZUHE010000142.1:0-3293 GCA_964620395.1 uncultured Dehalococcoidia bacterium | reverse complement strand
TTCCCGTTAGTTATCCACATTTTGGATCCATTGATTACATATGTTTCACCTGTTTTTTTTGCATTAGTCTTCATCGCTCCTGGATCTGAACCACCATCTCCCTCAGTAAGACCAAAACAACCAGTTAAATTACCTTTAGCCAGCTCCGGCAAATATTCTTTTTTCTGATCTTCAGTCCCATATTTAAAAATGGGGTACATCACCAAGGCACCCTGGACACTTGCAAAACTCCTTAAACCGGAATCTATTTTTTCAAGTTCGTACATTATCAGCCCATATGAAACATTACCGACCCCTCCACAGCCATACTCAGCCGGAAGGTTAGAACCTAAAAATCCCATCTCTCCTAATTGAGTTGGCAGATTACCTGGAAAATCTCCATTCTCCCACCACTCAGACACATGTGAACGCATTTCACTATCCAAAAACTCTCTGGCTGACTGTTGAACTTGACGATCCACAGATGTCATCAGATCTAATACGTTGTAATAATCCAGCATGTCAAAACTCCAATAAGATAATAAGTAAAAATCTATTAGCCTAGCTATTTTACCCTCTAACAACTAGTATGGGATAGCTTCACATTTCCAAAAACTCTCCTCATACCAGACAACTTCGGACAAACATATGAAAATTGGCGATTTGCCTGTCAAACAAAGAAAAGCCATAAGAGCTTGGTGTATGTTTGACTGGGCTAATTCAGCCTTTGCCACGAGTGGGATAGCGGCAATATACCCCATATATTTTGTTACGTTATTTAAAGACTCTGTGGGCGAAAATGCTGAACTTTTCGGATTTGTATTCACAGGAAGTTCAATGTGGAGTTTAAGCGTAGCTGCATCCACAGCGATAGTCGCTGTAACAAGCCCTCTTCTGGGAATTGTGGCTGATCGTATCCCTATAAAAAAGACTTTATTGTGGGCGTATACGATTGTAGGGGCTTTCTTTTCAGTTATGGCATTCTTTGCCACATACACTCCTGTTCCTTGGGTTTTTCTTCTGGCCACCTTCATTTTCGCTAATTTGGGATTTGCGGGAGGCTTAGTTTTTTACAACGCATTTCTTCCACACATTGCTCCAAAACAATTATTGGACGATGTAAGCTCCCGAGGATTCGCATACGGTTACGTCGGAGGAGGATTGCTACTATTGATCCACCTTGTGATGAATCTTATATTCAGTGAATCTGATCTACTGGATTTCGTAACCAGGCTTTCCATGGCTTCTATTGGTATATGGTGGGTTTTATGGTCACTTTGGACCATGAAAGTGCTCGAAGAGCCTGAAATTATCAACCCTAAAAGTGGCCTAACTGTAAAAAAAGCGACCAATTTAGCATTCAAAGAAATAGGAAACACCTTTAGGGAAATAAAAAAATTCAGAGTGGTACTCGTATATCTGGTAGCCTACTTGATCTTTAACGATGGCATCCAAACTGTAATGGGGATCGCAGGAGCTTTTGCGGCTGACACACTTGGACTAGCGTTGGTTTTCAACATGGCAACAATATTGATTATTCAGTTTGTAGCGGCCGGAGGATCAATGTTTTTCAGTAGGTTAGCGCAAGCCGTTTCAACTAAGAAAGCATTATCCATATCTCTCGTTGGATGGGTATTCATTGTAATAATGGGAGTTTCAGTAAGTCCCTTAGCTCCCAATTCTCATGAGCGATATGACTATCAGCTTGAATACAACCAACAAAACTTAAACTACCTCGTCTCAGAAGCCCCCAAACTTGAAGAAACCGAGCGTAATCGCCCATGGATTACCAAAACCGGTAACATAAACCAGGGGGATAGGCTGACTATCAGATCAGCTTCTACGCTTACTGATACAGTAAAGGAATTCCCTATGGCAAGGCACAGTTTATCCATCAATGGGGGTCCTTTGGATGGAGTAACATCCATCGGCATGCTGCACCCTTCCTCATTAGGAAAAGGGCCTTTAGATTGGTGGCCATCAACCGTCAGAAACGTCCTATGGGATCCGTTAAATTTAGACGCAGGCTTTCAGTGGTTAATTCTAGGAGTGTGCGTAGGATTAGTCATGGGGGGAAGCCAGGCCTTATCAAGAAGCCTTTTCGCTCAAATAGTACCTGAGACTCGATCAAGTGAATTTTTCTCGTTTTTTGGTTTCATGAGCCGAGCCTCTTCAGTCATAGGCCCTATGCTATTCATTTTGGTAACAGGGGTAATTGATCAACGAACAGCGGTATTTTCAATTGTAATACTGATCATAATAGGAACAGCCCTATTAAAGGGAGTTAATGTTGAGTCCGGCATCAAGATCGCCCAAACAGAGGACGAAACTATGCGTTCACAGACGACATCCTAATAATAATTAGTTGGGCAAAAAATCTATATAATCCTTTGCGATTTGAGGCCAATCAACTGTAATGCCATCTACTCCACTTTCAATTGCCAAACCCACCTCATCTGCCTTTGTAAGACCCCACACTCCCACAAATAACCCATCCCGGTGAATATTTTCAACCACGCCGCTATCGACAGAATGTATATAAGGGAACAATCCTTCTATTCCATTTGAAAGACAAAAAGATACTTCTTGGTAATCGAATTTTGTGGTTAGGAATCCATGTTTAATGTCAGGAAATAAAGCTTTAGACCTTATCATTTGATCCGGATCGAAAGATATTATTGAGACCCCTGGTACGTCTAAGTCATCATATTCTTCCCCATCACCTGTTAACTCAAAGTGTTCGAGAATCTCTTTAGTAGCATAAAGAATTTCCTTTTCCCCTGCTTTTATTTCAATGAATATATGAGCATTGCTAGCATAGCGCCTAAGAATTTCTTCAAGTGAAGGCACTTCTTGTCTAGGAAACGGATATCCATGCCGGTCTTTAAACCAGGAACCTGCATCTAATAACTTTATTTGTTCAAATGTCATTTCCGAAATCAGACCAGAACTATCAGTGGTCCTGGATACGTCAGCATCATGCATAACAACCGGAACTCCATCTTTGGTCATATGGATATCTAACTCAATGTTTTCGAATCCTTTTTCAATCGCAAGATCAAAACTTGCAATTGTGTTCTCAGGCCGATCTGAAGAATATCCTCTATGAGCTATTATGTGCATAATTTAAGCCTTTCCATTTAAAATATCAGTCTCTTTTTCTTCTCATCGTTCCACATCTTTGACAGCATATTTATCTTACCCTCTGTGCTAATATTTCTGTAGGTCTTTAACTTCATGCCAACGTAGCTCAGGGGTAGAGCAACTCTTTCGTAAAGAGTAGGTCGTCGGTTCAATTCCGACCGTTGGCTCCA
>CAZUHE010000141.1:0-3302 GCA_964620395.1 uncultured Dehalococcoidia bacterium | reverse complement strand
CCATGTATAAAGACACAAGGACTTACGAAAGAATTAAAAGTGTGAATTCCCTATTGAAAAGGGAAATAAGCACTGTGATATTTGAAGATGTAAAAGACCATAGACTGGCTGATATAACATCAATAATGAGTGTGGAGACGTCACGAGATTTACAATTCTCAAAAGTATATGTGTCAGTTCTTGGGGACACCGATAAAAAGGCCTCTACTATTAAAGGCCTAAATTCAGCATCAGGATTTATCAAACGTAGGCTGCGCAAAAACCTTCAAATGCGTAACGTTCCTACCATGAAGTTTTTCTTAGATGACTCCTTAGATAAAGACCGAGAAATTCAAACTTTGTTCGACAAATTAAGTGAATAAAAGTCTCCTACTTTCTAATATCCAGAAGAATCGGGATAACAACCACACACCAAGTATATGAGTCATATAAACGGAATAATTAACATTGATAAACCATCCGGGATAACTTCCATGGATGTCGTGAGAAAAATACGCAGTGCAAGTGGAGTTAAAAAAGTAGGTCATGGAGGTACTTTAGATCCACTTGCCACCGGGGTAATCCCTGTGGCTATAGGAAAGGCCACCAGGTTACTGGAATACTTTCTGATGTCTAACAAGAGTTATATCGCCCGAATACATTTCGGTAAAACTACCGACACCTTTGATTCTGAAGGGGAAATCATTAGTACCAAAGTAGATCCTCCACTGGACATCAATGTTATAGAAAAAACGATGAACTCATTTAGAGGGGAAATAGAACAGACCCCCCCTCCATTTAGTGCAATAAAAAAGAATGGCAGGAGATTATATGAGTTAGCGAGAAGAGGGATAGATACCTATATAGAGCCTAGAAACGTAACGGTAAATGAAATAAAAATAATTAATTACGAGCCTCCTATTTTGGATTTGTTCATTCGTTGTGGCAAAGGATTCTATGTCCGTAGCCTAGCCAACGATCTAGGTAAAATACTTGGCTGTGGTGGGTACCTAAACGACTTAAAGAGAACTTCCCTTGGTAACTTTGAGATATCCAAGTCAATTTTATTAGCTAAAGCTATGTCCGCCATAGAAAACGGTGATACGTCAAAAATAGTCCAACCAATCGAGACATGTGTCGGTAACTTTGAGAGAGTAAACCTATCCCCAGAAGAAACTACTAACATAAAAAATGGCCAAAAGATCCCATATACTCTGGATTCTTCAATTGAAAAAGGATCCTTAGCATCAGCTTTTTCACCTAAAGGAGATTTAGCCGCTATTATTATGTTCGAGGACAAGTCCCGTGAATGGAAACCAGTAAAAGTATTCATTTAGTTATCGAAGCAATATAAATTGACTTACTGATCCGACACTAGCTACAATATTTATTTGGAGAAACAAAGCATGACTGATTTTGCGATAATACAGACTGGCGGGAAACAATACCGTGTCAAGGGCGGTGACACTATACGTGTAGAGTATTTACCGGATGATGAAGGTGATACTGTAATAATAGATGATGTAAGAATGGTGTCTTTAGACGGCGAGATAAGTGTTGGGACTCCCAACGTATCTGGCGCCACAGTAACAACAGAAGTTGTAAATAAAGGACTGGATAAAAAAGTTGTTGTTTTTAAATATAAAGCAAAGACACGATATCGCAGAAAAAGTGGGCATCGTCAACAATACACAGATCTAAGAATCTCAGATATTTCCATAGGATAATGGAGGTTTAATATGGCACACAAAAAAGGCGGCGGTAGTACTCGTAATGGCCGGGATAGTGAATCCAAAAGATTGGGCATAAAAGTCTACGACACACAGGTTGTTACTGCCGGATCTATTTTGGTTCGTCAACGCGGAACTAAAATACATCCAGGACAAAATGTAGGGCTTGGAAAAGATCACACTCTATATGCTCTTATTGATGGATCAGTGAAGTATGAGCATGCTCCGACAGGGAAAAAATGTGCTAGTGTTTACGCTAAATAAGGTCATAAAGTAATGAAATCAGACATACATCCAACTTATTATCCACAGGCCCAAGTTATTTGCTCTTGTGGTCACTCATTCACTACAGGTGCTACCAAATCCGAATTACGTGTAGAAATCTGTTCCAAATGTCATCCATTTTTTACCGGTGAACAACGCATAGTTGACACAGAAGGACGTGTAGAACGCCTGAAACGACGCTATAACATGAACCAATAAATATATTGTGGTTCTAAAACACTACATCTGTTTACTGAATTCAACAAAGATCTGGATCGTCATCTAACATGAAATCCTCCAATCATAAATACGGTGGGCAAGCGGTTATAGAGGGAGTAATGATTAGAGGTAAACACTCAGTTTGTACCTCGGTGCGCAATCCAGATGGGGATATCATTACAAGGGTAAAACCCATAAATTCTAACAATATGGCTCGGCTCCGCCGTACCATGTTTGTGAGAGGAATTTTTACTCTGATTGAGACGATTCATATGGGGATGGATTCTCTCTCTTTTTCTGCACGTGTATCAGCCGGGGAAGATGAAGAACCAGTTGAAAAGCAATCACTTATTGGCATGATTTTTGTTTCTATAATGCTGGGAATCGGGCTTTTCTTTCTTCTACCACTGTTTGCTAGTAAACCACTTGAAGGTATAGGAAATTCGCACCTGTTTAGTAATATCGCTGAAGGGGTCATAAGATTATGTATATTTGTGGCATATGTTGCGGTAATAGGCCTTTTACCAGACATACGAAGGGTCTATATGTATCATGGAGCTGAACACATGGCTGTTCATGCTACGGAACATGGTAGACCCCTCACATCCGAAGAAATCCGTAATTTCCCTACGGCTCATCCAAGGTGCGGTACAGCATTTCTTTTAACAGTGATGCTTACCTCAATAGTTGTCTTCAGTCTTTTACCCAGGAATCCACTTTGGTGGCTAATTACTTCCCGAATTGTATTTATTCCAATTATAGCCGGTATCAGCTACGAGATGATTAGGTTTAGTAGCGTCCATGCCCAAAACATATTGGTTAGAGCTTTAATGTCCCCAAATTTGTGGTTGCAATCACTAACTACAAAAATACCTGATGAGGATCAAATTGAGGTCGCTATATCCGCTATGAATAAAGCTATTGAATCTGACATGCACATTGAGAATAGAACTTAACTCTCGGACCTCCGACGTCCGAGGACCTTCCACACATCTGAAATGGATTTATCATTCGCAGCCAAAAGCACTAGAAGGTGGTAGATCAAATCCGCAGTCTCTTCCAAAAGTTCGTCCTTCTTAAATCTGGCTCCAGATAATGCCGCTTCTCCTG
>CAZUHE010000140.1:0-3306 GCA_964620395.1 uncultured Dehalococcoidia bacterium | reverse complement strand
GCTACTCCAGGGAGCGATATCTCTTCTGCAAAATGACACCGAACCATTTTACCATCTGAAGTTTCGCGAAGCTCAGGTTCAGAGGTCGCGCATTCTGGCTTTGAGAAAGGGCACCTCGGATGGAAGTAACAGCCGGTAGGTGGATTTGCTGGGTCAGCAACTTCTCCTTGCAATGCTGTACCTAAAGAGCGGACCTTGGGGTTAGGTACCGGAACGGAAGACAATAAGGCTTGAGTATAGGGATGCTGCGGATTGGAAAACAGTTCGTCTGTTGGGGCTATCTCAACGATTTTCCCGGCATACATAACGGCGACTCTGTGGCTAATGTATTGGACGACACTAAGATCATGGCTTATGAACAAATATGAAAGTTTGAGTTCTTCTTGAAGATCTTGCATTAGGTTTAAAATTTGAGCTTGAACGGAAACGTCCAATGCTGAGACAGGTTCGTCAGCGATAACAACTCTAGGATTTAATGCCAGGGCCCTCGCGATTCCAATTCTTTGTCTCTGTCCACCGCTGAAGGCATGGGGGTAACGTTGGGCTAGACTACTTGATAAGCCAACTTTTTCAAGCATTTGAGTGACAGTTTGAGTTAGTTCATCCCCAGAGGCGATGTTATTAACCCGTAGAGGATCCGCCACTATATCAAATACGGTCATTCTAGGATTTAGTGACGCAAATGGGTCTTGAAATATGAATTGCATCTGTTGACGAATTCTTTTTAAGGTAACTGGGTCAGCGTTAGTCGTGGAGATACGCTCTCCATCGGTGGTTGTGAAGAACACCTCTCCCCCCGTTGGTTCCACTGCCCGCATTATCGCTCTTCCTGTGGTTGTCTTTCCACAACCACTTTCACCAACCAATCCTAGCGTTTCCCCTTCTCTAAGAAAAAAAGAAACATCATCAACGGCTTTTACCTGCCCTTTAACCTTGCTAAGAAACCCCCCGGTGATAGGAAAATAAACTTCAAGGTTGTCTATTTCCAGCAAATTAGGACTTTCATTTGGAGTTGTAACCATATTTATACACTGCCTACGTTACTTTTCATTATATCTTCTGAGTAGAGAAGACACTGGGCAACATGATTATCCCCTAGTGTTATATCGAACGGTTCGTTGCGGTTACATACACCTTCGACCATTTTTATGCATCGAGGGTGGAACAGACAACCTGTCGGTCTAGCATAAGGGGAAGGGACATTTCCTGAAATTGGGATTAATCGGTCAGTCTGTCTTGTACGTTGCAGCCTGGGAATGGCTTTCAACAATTCTTCTGAATAAGGATGCTTAGGGTCCTCAAATAAAGTTTCTACATCGGTGTTTTCCACAACATTCCCCAGATACATGACAACTATCTGTTTTGCCATTTGGGCTACAACCCCTAGATTATGGGTTATTAGAATCATTGCCATTCCGATATCGGCCTGTAATTGCCCCAGAAGTTCTAAGATTTGGGCTTGCGTTGTAACATCCAATGCCGTGGTCGGCTCGTCAGCGATTAAAAGCGAAGGGTTACCGGATAGAGCCATGGCTATCATACATCTTTGACGCATCCCGCCGCTAAGGTTGAATGGGTATTCATCCACCCTAAGCTGGGGGTCCGGGATACCTACCTTACCAAGAAGCTCAACGGTTCGGTTTCGGGCCTCTTCTTTACTCACATCGTCGTGCAATAATATGCCTTCAATGATTTGAGATCCAATTGTATGGACTGGCGAGAATGACACCATTGGTTCTTGAAATATCATAGTCATCTCTGACCCACGTATGCGTCTCATGTCTGAGCCGTTGCGGGGCAGCTTTGCTAGATTGATGATCTCGGTTTCTTGATCCTTTGAAGATCGGTGATACAGGATGTCCCCTGACACCAATCTGCCCGGAGGTTGGGTCAGGCGCATGATGGAACGAGCTAAGACACTTTTGCCACAGCCACTTTCACCGACTATACCGACAACTTCCCCTTTGTTGATTGTAAGGTCGACCCCATCTACTGCCCTGACTGTACCTTCGTCAAGGAAAAAATGAGTTCTGACGTCTTTTACCTCGAGGAGGGGCTCTGGTGAAGTTACCATATTCTCAATGCCTCTTTTTGGTTAATCATCACAGCAAATATTCGATATCACAATAATAGCCAATCGTAAGCCTTAGCGGCCTACAAATCAATAGAGCCATTACCACGGATTTGTTGCGTCAATCTCCCATTTTTGTATATTTGCCACTTCCACAGGGGCATCATTGGTAAATAAACTGAAATGCTTGCTGTCAACGTGTGTGGGATATATTCTTTGAGTCAAACATATTTCGGAATTGACGAAAATTTCCAAAATAGACTTATCAATGAAGATTTCCATTGATAAGTCGCTGTCCTCAGGTAGTTGGTAAGGGATGAATTGTTTTCGGTATCCATGTTGCCAGGGATCGGATTCACCTGTATTAACAGAGGCATTAGTTGTGTTAATAGGACTCTCTCTGTAATTTAAATTTTCATTTAAACTGGCTTTTGAAAAATCAATTATGAACGCCGATTGAGATCTATCGTAGGTGACTATTGTTTCTTCCCCGCTTACATCTGAATGTAGAAGCTTGACCCCAAATGCGGAAGAGTTATTGGCCTTGAATGACAAATTAATTTCCATGCAGTCAGAGAAAATGCCGTCTATTATTTGTTCTTGGCCTGTGTCGAGGGTGATGTTACCGCAATCACGGTGGTCGTACCTCAGATTTTTCAGCTCCTCTACCGGTTTGATGAGCAATGTGTTGTTGGGTCCTATATCGAAATGCCGAGGCAGTGTCATTACGCTGCTCCAACCTATAGTTTCCCATCCTTCCGGATAAGCACTATTTTCCCGTGGGCCTTTAAAAGTTTGCGGAATGCTGCGAGCATCAGCGAGCCAACCCCAATATATGCGACGTCCATTGTCATCCAGCAGCGTCTCTGGGCCTGCGAGCAAGCTACCAAACCAACTGAGCTGACCGTGAATTTCAGGGTAGAATTGTTCATCTTTGTATGTCCCAATGTAGTATTGAGACTTTGCGAAAGGCCGGTGCGTATGCATTACCATCATGTGTTTCTCCCCGAAAGGAAAAAAGTTAGAACAGGCGCAATCCTCTTCCTCGGATGTCCATTTCCGATCGGATTTGTAAAACGGCCCTACGTATTGCCAATCCTTCAAGTCTGCAGATTTGAATAGACTAACGGTGTCTCCTTCAAACCCTGGTCTGAAGTTCTTATTTCCAATCAGGGCATAATAAGTGTCACCTTCCTTCCACCCGCTGGGATCAAAGATAACTACCTCCGGGAAAT
>CAZUHE010000139.1:0-3334 GCA_964620395.1 uncultured Dehalococcoidia bacterium | reverse complement strand
ATAAGGTCTCGGCTTATGTTGTCGTACCAGACCGATTGCCCTAATTCACTAAGTTTATTCAATACACTAGATTCAGTCATGAAGATCTCCAAATCGAAACTGATATTGCAAACATTTGTTTTGATGACTTAAATATTAGCATTTGACTACGACTGTTAGGCTAGAACCAACCCTTCCTTTATTTCAGATGAGCATTAAATGAATTAAATATATATTCACCAAATCTACAATTGATCTTGATTATTTACATAGTCAGGCGACGGTAAAGCACCAATAACCTTTCTGGAAGATCATTTATATCTTCCAGAATTTCATATCCCATATCAGAACACATTGTCTTTAAATAATCGTGTCCATTCTTATCAACAGTTAGGCAGAATGAATTAATCCCTTTTGCCTTTGCTTCGTCAAGTGCCATTCGTGTGTCATGTACAGCATACTCTTTTTCGACACCTTCCCTGCTGTATCCTCTATCCTGAGGTCGACCATCACTTATTAGAAATAATATTTTTGTCCTTGCATCTGTCTGATCTAGTTTATGTGCTGTATGTCTTATGGCTGGTCCCATTCTGGTCGCATGTAAAGGAGCAATTCTGTCTATCCTTCTCTTGACCTTATCAGTAAAATTCTCTTGCAAATCCTTGATTGTATAGAACTCCACGTTTTCACGCCCATAACCTGAAAATCCGTAAATACCATAAAGATCGCCAATAGCCTCCAAGGCATTTATCAATAGAACCATTGATTCTTTCTCAACATCAATTATCCTCTTGTAGGACCTCCTCATCTGTTCGCCTCGCCTCGTTCTCAACCAAACCATATACTCAACCGGATCGTCAGGAGCATCCCAGTCATCCTGATTTTTCTTCCCTTCGTCTATTGCCTCAGCTGTAGACGCACTAGTATCTAGAAGAAAAGCAACCGCAACATCTCTTTGTACTTTGTTCCGACGCCAATAAAATTTTTCGTCAGGGCTGTTTCCAGTTTTGATATCAATCATATTTTCGATAACATCATCTATATCAATATCTTCCCCATCAATTAATTTTCTTTCTTTTCTGAACATCTCTGGGACCATCATTTCAAATTGACGCCTTATCCGTGTCACCAATGTTCCGTACTCATGGAGTGTGGTCCCAAAATAACCGCCGTCTCCCTCTTGCATAGTTTTCTGACGCACTATGCACCATCTGGGTTTGTAATCATCAGCTCTAAAGTCCCATTCGTCATATACAAAGGTTTCAGGCTCAACAGAATCTAGCTCTCCACCTTCTTCATCTACATGCACAAATGGACCCTGAGAATTATCAGGAGATTGAGGTATATCTGCACCAGCTTCTTTAATAATGTTATCCGCAAACATACCACTCGATTCCTGGATCTCTCCTTGCATCGCCTGAAGATCCAATTCAGCACTATTTTCGAGCAGTTCTTTTAATTGTTCTTGTGTAAGAGGTTCACCTTCTGCCTGTCCCATTTGATCTTGCTGTTGCATTCTTAATTCTGTCATGAGTTGGGCTAATTCTGGCTTGAAATCACCTCTGTAATCCACATCCTGAATAGACTCATATTCTTCCTCACCTTCCGGTCTGAGTTCCATCTCCATTCCTAGACCAATTTGTTGAAGTAGTTGCTCCATATCATCCGGGTCAACATATTCTTCTTCCTCTTGGTCCTCAAAATCCATATCATTCCAATCTTCGGGAGGAATTTCTTCGTTGGGGATACTGGAAATAATTGCATATATCCTTAGAGATGCCTCTGCAGCATCTTCAACGGTGGCTTCCGACACCAAAACCCGCCTTGCAATTGTTGCCACCTTTTTAGCTTCGACAGCGAATTTAACCGGAGCAGCTACACCTTCATACTGCTGCAAACTAAGTCGAACCATGAATTCAACCATGGCTTCTCTAGCAGGTAGCTCTTTAATATCAGGTCTATTTTCATGGGAATCCTGTTGAACTTGTACATAAGATGATTTTATTCCCGGATATTCCTTTTTGACTCTTGAATCCAACCTTCCATCTTCTACCACGGTAAAAATATCCAATGCTAATTTTCGATCCTCAAACAAATCGAAAAACCGTTGCATGTCTGTCAACCAAGCCCTTTCAATTCCAGAATCTGGTAATTCTGTAGCGTCTTCGTCGTGAAATTCCTCTATTGCATCCTCTGATTCATCTTCGTTAATAGACTCCTCTTTATTCTTTACATCGACAGCTTCCAACCTTCTTGATTCCAAAGAAGACCTGAGATCATCAAACAATTTTGAAGGCTCCTCAAATTCGAAACTAAAACTTCCAAATTCAAGATGTGCAACCTGATGTGTCGATACAACTTTGAACCAAGAAAAATTTTCGTCTTTTGATTGGTAGCGATCCACTACAGTAGGAACGAATACAGTTGATCCCTCAGTTGTAGGAGACTCATTTGAAACCCAACCTATATTCTTCTCGACGAGATCTCCGGTCTGAGCCAGCTTTATTTCAGCTCCAGCCAATCCTCTACAATACATCTCCATAACCGGCTTGATTCTGTCGAACTCTATTCCACTTGACAATGACTCAATCACATTTTCTGAATGAGCGGATTCAACCTTAAAAAACGCTAATCCACCATCTTTGTTTTGTTCAAGGACATGAACACCTTCTTCATACCAGCGACCTAATTGAACAATAGTAAGTTTATCTAAGACACCTGGAGAAGATTTAATGAATTCTGGCATAGCCAAAGGTTCTTTTTTAACTAATTCTTCTGACAATCCAAGAACGATACTGTGGTAGTCTTCATCAAGCTCTGATAATGCTTGAGAAATATCCAGCATTGTTCCAGGAATATTTGTACCTCCATTACGTACCAAATTCTCTGCTAACTCCATGAATCTAAGTCTTTGATCTGAATCAATTCTAGGCAAAGCTTTGGCTCCGGCCTCAAAAAAACTTTTCACTTCACGCCATCCTGTCTCAACCAATGTACTTGCGAGAGATAAAAAGGCATCTTTATCATCACCAACCAGAGGAAAAATCTCCTCCCCGAGGACAAGACATTCAGAGGAAAGGTCATAAGATCGATGAGATAGCGCATCAAGAAACGCTGCAAATCTCTCAAGTTCTTGGAAAGATAAGCTGTCAAGAAGAGAAGAGCTATGGGCGAAAAATCTACATGCTAAAGTACTCGATTTCCATGTCCCTTTGTAGAGACCATCCCCAAGACCAGCCCAACTTTCTATATGCCGGGACCTAAGTTTACTCATTACACCTGGACTAGCTTCGTAGTATGCAGAAGCTAAAGTTGGAGACTCTTCGCATAATTTGACACCACATTCCATCCATTT
>CAZUHE010000138.1:0-3341 GCA_964620395.1 uncultured Dehalococcoidia bacterium | reverse complement strand
TTTCTAATTCTTGAAAAGACAATTGGTCTAAAAGAGCAGGGCTTTGACTAAAAAAGTTACAAGCTAATGTGCTTGATTTCCACGTACCCTTGTACAATTTGTCCCCAAGATCAGCCCACCCTTCAATATGCCGCGAACGGAGCTTACTCATAGCACCAGGACTCGCTTCAAAGTATGCTGTTGCCAACGTTGGAGATTCTTCGCATAATTTTGAGCCGCAATCCATCCATTTAACAAAATAACTGTGGGGCATATATCCCAGAACAGTAGGACTCACCGAGTAAAAGCGCTCTGCAGCTTCCCAAGACCTCACAGTGTTTTCAGCCATTGAAATTCCATGTTGCCCCCATTCTTCCAATTGGGTATCGGAAAGAACTGAACTCATGGAATTCAAAGATGCCTGGAAGTTTTTCAAAACTGGTTCAGGGTATTGTTTCAGTTGAGCTATTATAGTTTGAACAAATTCAGGTTGTTTTTCTACCACAAACATACTCCTTTTAAAGGTCAGACAAAGATCCTACCATTCCAGACAAATCAGTAAGTATTCTTGCTGTCGCCCCGTGAACAACATGTCCATTAAATACGTAATTGTGACTACTCCTTAATCTATTATCCGATAGGCGAGATTCATCTCGCCATTTCACATCATCTAGCAATATCTCAAACGGCATTTCCAATATCTCTGATACCTCACCAGAACTAGGAACTGGATGATAAGGGTATTCCAAAGCAGCTACGAAAGGACGTATCATATATCCTGAAGTAGTTGGACTATCCTTCAATTGTCCAAGAACTTTTTTTTCACTTATGTTAATCCCAATTTCCTCAAATGTTTCACGGATCGCTGTATTCAATAAATGACCATCATCTTTATCCATACGACCACCAGGAAAAGATATCTCACCTTTATGATGCCTGACATTTAGTGTCCTTTTCGTTAATAAAATACAAGGCTCTCTGTTTCTTTCAAAAATCAACACTAGAACCGCCGCTGGGGTGTATTGCCCTTTCAAGCGCATTTGCGAGTGATCAACAGGATCCAATACCCCCATTTCAAAATTCAAATCAGGCACATCTCAACATTCCTTCACTCAAATATAGAAGATATAATCTCCGAAATACTTTGTTGAACAGAGTGGTCATCCGTGACAGCCCAATTAACGGATACCTGGCAAGCTCTTCTAGGCGATATCCCTTGGGAAATCAATTTGCCAGCGTAAATAAGTAACCGGGTACTAGCACCTTCACCTAGACCATGCTCCTTTAAGTTTCTTACTTTTTCACCAAGCTTTGCCAATTGATCAGCCACTTTTTCATCTACACCTGATTCGTGCTGCACTATTTCAGCTTCAATATCCCTTGCTGGATAATCAAATTCGATAGACACAAATCTTTGTCGTGTACTATGTTTTAAATCCTTCAAGGCACTCTGGTATCCTGGATTGTATGAAAGAACAAGCAAAAATCCCTCTGCAGCCTCCAACAACTCTCCTCTTTTTTCCACTGGGAGAATTCGTCGATGATCCGTCAAGGGATGAATAAGAACCGTAGTATCCTTACGAGCTTCAACAACCTCGTCCAAATAACATATACCACCTACTTTCACTGCTCTCGTCAATGGACCATCTATCCAAACAGTTTGATCTCCCTCTAGGAGGTACCTGCCCACCAAGTCACTCGCAGTCAAGTCTTCATGACACGCTATGGTCACCAAAGGCAAATTCAGCCCATCCTCACTTTTTGATACCTTTGTCAATTCAATACCAAGTCGATAAGCCATATACTCCACAAACCTTGTCTTTCCGCACCCCGTCGGTCCCTTAAAAATCAAAGGTAACCGTTGCTTATAAGCAGCCTCAAAAAGTTCTATTTCATCCCCGACAGGGACATAATATGGTTCCTCCTTCAGATGATATTCCTCTATAACGTAACTCTTATATAGTGATTGAGTGGTTGACATTTCTTTTATATCAGCTCCTAATTAACTTTTTGATTTTTCCAGCCAAATTTTATTCACTCGGCAACGCAATTGTTCGACCGTACCACTATTATCAATAATCCTGTCTGCATGCTGTATCCGTTCCTTCTGAGGCATTTGGGAATTTATCCGGGACATAGCCTGTTTTACATCTAATCCATTTCGTGATTGCAAACGTTTAATAACCACATTTTGATTTGAACTCACCACCCATATTTCATCAAATAATTCCTGCCATCCTGCCTCGATTAAAATGGCAGCCTCCACAACTGTAACACCCACATTATTGTTAAGGTTATTTTCCAATTTTTTCTTAATAAGCTCAAATATTATAGGATGAAGGATAGCGTTTAAATCCGACATATTTTCGCTATCAGAAAAAACTAATTTACCAAGGGCTTTTCGATCTATAGCCCCGTCTAGACCAACAACCTCGATCCCGAATCGACACACAACTTGATCAAAACCTTCGGTACCGGGTAAATACGAATCATGCCCCAACGAGTCAGCGTTTATAAGCCGGGCACCACGCTTTTCAAGAATTTCCGACACCAATGATTTACCTGTGCCAATACCACCTGTTAATCCTATTGTGAGCATCTAACCTCTAGTGAGAAAAACCTCATCTCGGCATTGTACAGGATAGAATTTTTCCCGGTCAAACAAAACATTAAAGTTACAATACGCCTTGATGGCTATAGAGGATATAATAAAGCCCAAAGGAGAACAGTTTTGATGGCTGGACAATTGAGGGATATACCTAGCACTGACAAAATATTGTCACATCCACGTGTGCAACAACTCTGCAATATATACAGTGAAATGAGAGTAACAGACGTTGTGAGGCAATGCCTTGATTCCGTTAGATCTGAGGTGTTAGCGAATCAAAAATTACCCGCTATTGAACGTATATGTGACAAAGTTGAAACTTCCGTCACATCAAGATGGAAATCATGGCCAGTCAAGGTCATTAATGGCACTGGTGTGATTTTACACACAAATCTGGGGCGCTCCCCTCTCAGTGCAGAGGCAATACATTCTGCGAATGAAGCGAGTTCCGGCTACAGTGACCTGGAATTAGACCTAAACACAGGCAACAGAGGATCAAGACAATCAAAGATATCGTTGCTAATAAATGACTTAATTGGCTCGGAATCAGCGATGGTAGTAAACAATAATGCAGCCGCTATGGTGTTAGGACTGGCCGCAGTCGCTTCTAACAAAGAAGTGATTATCGCCAAATCAGAGTCAGTAGAGATAGGAGGAGGATTCAGGATACCTGACGTTCTATTGCAAAGTAATGCAGTTCTAAGAGAAGTTGGTACAACTAACAGAACCTATAAAACAGACTTCCAATCTGCTA
>CAZUHE010000137.1:1876-3475 GCA_964620395.1 uncultured Dehalococcoidia bacterium | reverse complement strand
GTCTTGAACCATTCAAATGATTCTTTTTGCACATTTATCAGATCGGGAACATCTAGGGTGGTTTTAATTCTAGAAAATTTTCTCGTTTTAGGGAAAGCCTTCTGGACAATTTTGGCATTCTTGGAAACGGAGGTAGTCATTAGGGGATATTCTCCTTATTAGTAAAAACGAATAAAGTTAGGCAGTGGTAGAGGTGAAAGGGAACCATGCGGTCCGCACACACCTATCTGAATGCCATTTAAGCATTGAAACTTGGGGGGTTAAAGAAAGACACAGTATTACCACCTTGCGATGTTAACGGGGTTTGTGTCTTTTGTCAAATAATGTAACTTTACAATGTCCCTACTTATCATCAGAAAGGTTTGGTAATAGGAAACCCAAACACTTGAGAATAAAATTTTAATTCAGAATATAAAGCCTTCTTTATAGTTTCGGATTTTCTGAAGCCGTGTTGTTCTCCTTCAAATTCTATGTATGTGACGGGCACGTTTCTTTCTTTTAAAGATTTCATCATGCTTTCCGATTGATTTGGTGGGACTATCCTGTCTTCTAGGCCTTGGAACAATATTACTGGACACGAAATCTCTTCTGAATTGAACAGGGGAGATCTAGACCTGTATAGTTCTTCATTCTCCGGATAGGGACCTATGAGTGAATCCAGATAGCGTGATTCAAATTTGTGAGTGTCTTTAGCGAGAGATCTGAGGTCGCTTACCCCGTAATAACTAGCACCAGCACAGAAAACATTGCTTTTTACTAAGGACGATAAAGTGGTATATCCACCTGCACTACCTCCCCTGATCCCTATTCGTTTACTGTCCACAGCTCCCATACCAATTAAAAAGCGAGCACTATTAATACAATCCTCAACGTCTACGATCCCCCAGTTACCGTCGATTTGACGCCGGTATTTTGTCCCATACCCTGTGCTACCTCTATAATTGACATCTACGACTGCGAATCCTCTTGATGTCCAGTATTGAATTTGTAAATTCAGAGAGGTATTTGTTGCTCCGGTTGGCCCCCCATGGGACATAACTATAAGAGGTGGTAGTTCTATATCTGGACCTTTAAATCTAGAATTTTGGGGAGCATAGTAAAAGGCATGAGACGTGTCGTTGGAACTTGTAGCATACGTTATCGGTGTTGGTATCGAATAATCACCAGTGGATACACCGTCTATTTCGTTGGAGGTAAGCTTGATAATATTCTCCAGCCTATTGTGAAGGAAGAGGGAGAATGATTCATTTGTTCTAGCACCCTCAAATATAATTGTGCTTGAAGCGACTTTAATTCCCGATCTACCAATATCAGATATTTCTGAAGATATTTTCTTGAATTTTTTACTAGGGATATCTACATAGAGCAATTCCCAGATGCCCTGTTTGTTCATTGCTGCTGCAATGGTGTGTCTATCAGTGAAACCGTAGTAGCGAGATCCAAGTCCCCATTGTGCCTGGGTGAATTCTGCTTCTACGGGTGTGACGTTGACAGTGTTATTTTTTTCAATCCTGTATATATTCCACCACCCATTTAAATCAGAAACGAAATGAAGAATACCGTCCGGAGACCAAAGTGGGTGGCATATTGATTCTCCAA
>CAZUHE010000137.1:0-1776 GCA_964620395.1 uncultured Dehalococcoidia bacterium | reverse complement strand
GTTGATCTTTTGGGCCATATCGATATATTTTTTGATCCGCAAAATTAACGAAGTAAATAACTCCATCACATGTCGTGAAAGATCCTCCTCCATATTCATGTACTGTTGTCCGTGCACTGAAAGGTTTCGGTATAGCGTCACGTACTGAGTTATCCTCAGAACTCCGCACAATAACGCATCTACCTTCTTCATGAGGCCTCATTTCAATCCAGTAAGTCATCTCTTTTTCTATATGTAGATCAGTGTATGAATTACCTGAGGAGATGATTTTTTCAGAGGTAATTGATGATTGCCAAGAACCGTATGGAGCTATTTTTTTTATGTCAGTCATGTAAGTGAACTCATACTGCTCAACATTAATGTTCCTTGATTTTTGGAGTCATGTTTGTCTTCTAGAACCGCCAGTATCTGAACCCGACAAAGGCAGGGTACCTATGATTTCATTAATCTCCATGTCATTTACGTTTTCATGCGATATCCCTAGCAAATTTTGAAGTATTTGGGTGTTGTGTTCACCTAGGCATGGGGAATGACGTTGATTTGATAATGTAGTATCGGCAAATTTGAATATTCCACGTGACATCGGAAAAATACCGGCTTGCGGATGCTCAACTAATTCAAAAAATTCTCTTTGGTTGAGGTGTTGGTTTTCATATGTGTCTGAGCCGCAGTTTAAAACGGCGCCTGATGGAATTCCATGGTTCTGTAATTCCATCATCACGTCATTTTTATTTTTGTCTTGAGTCCATCGATTGATGAGATCATCCAGAGTGGTATGATTTTCAATCCTCTTTTTTACTGTGTCAAAAGAAGGATATATTGATTCGCTAAGTCCTAATAATTTCTTAAATATATTCCACTGAGATTCATCGCATACACTTATTGAAACCCATTCGTCTTCACCCGCACATTTATACACTCCTTGTGGTGCGAAGTCAGGACTTCTGTTTCCATATCTCTCTCTTGGTTCCCCTGTCATCTGATATTCAAGAAATATTTCACCTAGGTGAGTCATAAAGGATTCTGCCTGAGACATGTCGATAAATTGACCAATACCTGTTCGTGTTTTGTGAATAAGAGCCGTTGACAAGGCAGCTACTCCATGAACCCCCGCCACCGCATCTGGGTGATGGACAAGTGAGTTACTTGAATGGTCTAGCTCTGGGTATCCACGGAGGTGTGAATGTCCTGTTATGGCATCTATTGCCATTCCCATGCTGCGATAGTCTTTGTAGGGCCCGGTATTCCCATAACCGGGCATTAGCATGTAAATAATGTCCGGTTTAATTTTTCTGATTGATTCGTATCCCAACCCAAAATTATCCATGACACGTCTCGCGTAGTTGCAGAAAATTATGTCACTTATGGAAGCTAGTTCTTTGAAGGTTTCTACTCCTTTAGAGGTTCCTAGGTCCAAGGTTATCCCTAGTTTGTTTCGGTTTGTACCATTGAAGTTGCTTTGTCGGTTCCACGGCTGTTCACCCGGGTCGTTGTCTGGGTAGTCACCCGAAGCGGAGTCTATTTTTATCGGTCCTCTAGCAATTCTTTGTATTGATTCGACTTTAATGACTTCGGCACCCATGTCTCCCATGAGCGAACCACAGAATGGGCCTGCCCATATCTCGGACAATTCCAACGCCCTTACTCCTTTCATCGGCAGTCTGTTAGTGTTGGTGTTTGCGCTAATGTTCATATGATATTTTCTGATCTGAGGGATTCGATTTCCTCATTGGTTAAATTGATGTAGGTACTAAGTACTTCTTCCGTGTGTTGGCC
>CAZUHE010000136.1:0-3496 GCA_964620395.1 uncultured Dehalococcoidia bacterium | reverse complement strand
AGGAAGGTTTATAAATGAAAATCACGGATATCAACGTCAAAACATTCCGATATGAAAGTCAAATAGTGAGAGATGATGAGGGACATACTCATCCTGGGGATTCACACGAAGCCACACAAACCCTTCTCACAATCGACACTGATGAAGGAGTACAGGGTCATGCTTTTGGGGCCAACAAAGAAATATCAGAAAATCTTTTTAGGCACATCCTAATTGGTGAAGATCCCTTTTATAGAGAAAAGCACTGGCAGTCCATGAAGCATTGGCAACGTTTACATAGAGGGTTAACTGATCAGGACGTGAGCCCCGCTGACTTGGCCCTTTGGGATCTTGCAGGCAAAGCTTATGGTCAACCGGTCTACAAACTCCTAGGTGGTTATCGAGACAAAGTGCTTGCATACGCGAGCACAATGTGTGGTGACGAATTAAAAGGCGGGTTAAGCACACCTGAAGAATACGGAAACTTTGCAAAGTGGGCCATGGAAAGGGGTTACAAAGCATTTAAGCTCCACACGTGGCAACCTCCCATAGAATGGGCCCCAAGTCCCAAAATGGATGTAGAGGCCTGTGCGGCTGTCAGGGATGCTGTGGGACCAGATATACCGCTGATGCTGGATTGCTATCATTACTACAGTCGACTTGACGCCCTTTACATAGGCAAAGGACTTGAAAAACTAGGCTATCACTGGTTCGAAGAACCAATGGACGAGCATAGCATGTCTTCATATGAATGGCTGTCCAAAAACCTATCAATACCTGTAATAGGACCAGAAACAGCTGAGGGTAAATTTCACACTAGAGCAGAATGGATAAAGAGAGACATCTGCGATATAAGTAGAGGTGGGGTAAGTGATGTCGGAGGTATTACTCCAATGATGAAAATTGTACATCTGGCTGAATCATTCGAGATGGCCATGGAAGTACATGGCGGCGGGGCCGGAAATTTGCACGTTCTAGGAGCAATGGGAATCCCAGGTGAATTCTATGAAAGGGGATTACTGCACCCATTTATAGATTATGATGCAGTTGACCCATGGCTTAACTCCAAGATAGATGACATGGATTCAGACGGGTACGTACACTTGCCACAAGGTCCAGGATTGGGTGAGGATATCAACTTCGATTACATCGAGGATAATTTGGTTATTTAAAGTGGTTACCGAAAAATCAACAATAAGAATCAAACCCGGGTCACCCAAAGGTTTCGGTGTTGTATTCACAATCGCTTTTTTGCTCATAGCATTACATCCACTTATTCATGGATCATCGCCGAGGCTGTGGGCTTTTGTGCCGAGCTTCGGATTTCTTGTAATCACATTCCTTAAACCAATTTTGTTTGAAAAACCCAATTATTGGTGGTTCAGGTTTGGAATGCTGCTGAGCATAGTTGTTTCCCCGTTGATAATGGGCCTTGTATATTGTTTAACGGTGTTACCAACCGCCGTGGTATTAAAATCTATTAAAAAGGACCCTCTGAAAATGAAGGTCGATCATTCTGCAAAGTCGTATTGGATCGAACGAGATGATGATCCTCAACCAATGAAACGACAATTCTGATAATCATAAATTACAGGAGACAAACAATAGTGCTATCGATTATCCCAGAACTGTGGCATTTTCTTAGAGTAAGAAAAAAATTTTGGATGCTTCCTATGTTCATAGTTTTTGCAATATTTGGGGCCTTAATCGTACTAACACAGGGCTCGGCAGCTGCGCCATTCATTTACACGTTGTTTTAGGCAATGAATATACTTGGAATATCCGCCTTCTACCATGATAGTGCAGCCGCATTACTCGTAGACGGCAAAATAGTGGCAGCAGCCCAAGAGGAGCGTTTCACTAGAATAAAACATGATCCAAGTTTCCCTGACATGGCTGTCGATTATGTTTTGACCGAAGGGAACATAACGATGTCAGAAGTCGATTTCGTAGCCTTTTACGATAAACCTCTCCTGAAATTTGAACGTTTACTGGAGACCTATGTTGCGTCAGCGCCCAAAGGATTTAGATCTTTCAGTATGGCGATGCCCGTGTGGATCAGAGAAAAACTGTTTCTGAAGGACTATCTTTACAAGCAATTCAAGAAACGACATAAAAACTTCAATTCCAATCAAATCCTGTTTTCCGAACACCATTTCAGCCATGCGGCGAGTGCTTTTTACCCATCTCCATTTGAAAATGCGGTGGTTTTAACATTAGACGCTGTCGGCGAATGGGCCACAACTACCGTAGCAATTGGAAAAGGTAATAAACTCAGAATAGTAAAGGAAATTCATTTTCCTCATTCACTGGGATTACTGTACTCAGCTTTTACTTATTACACAGGATTTAAGGTAAATAGCGGCGAGTACAAGGTAATGGGATTAGCTCCATATGGAGAACCAGTTTACAAAGATTTAATCCTCGACAATATCATTGATCTCAAAGAAGACGGTTCATTTCGACTAGACCAATCATATTTTAACTACGTTTCCGGACTAACAATGACGAGCAAAAAATTTTCAGATTTGTTTGAACATCCAGTTCGTAACCCAGACAAAGATTTACTAACTGAATTTCATATGAACATAGCGGCGTCAATTCAAGCTGTGACCGAAGAAATAGTTCTACGTATCACAAGAAATCTAGCAAAGGAATTTGATATCCCCAATCTCTGTATGGCCGGTGGTGTAGCTCTAAACTGTGTAGCAAATGGAGCCATCTTAAAAGATGGTTACTTCAAAGATTTATGGATACAACCTGCAGCAGGTGATGCAGGAGGCGCCTTAGGTGCAGCTCAGGCTGTATGGCACTCAGAATTAGACAACCCAAGAATGGTAAGTAAAAAAGATGATATGAAAGGATCGTATTTAGGTCCTTCATATAACGACAGTTTAATAAAAGGAGAATTAGCAAATTTAGGAGCTACATTCACAAAAATACCTACAGGGGAGATCGCCTCTACTACTGCGAATCTCCTTGCTGAAAACAATGCGATCGGATGGTTTCAGGGTCGTATGGAGTTTGGTCCACGGGCCTTAGGTTCCAGATCCATACTTGCAGATCCGAGATCTGAAAAAACACAAAAAAATTTGAACTTAAAAGTGAAATACAGAGAAAGTTTTCGACCATTTGCTCCTTCTATAACGAGAGAGCATCTTTCTGATTGGTTCGAGCTAAATCATGATAGCCCCTATATGTTATTGGTAGCGAATGTTAAAAAAGAATTACGTAGAAAAATGACCGATCAAGAAAAAAACCTCTTTGGTATAGATAAGTTAAATGTGAGCAGATCCTCAATTCCCGCTGTCACACACGTAGATTATTCAGCTAGAATCCAGACCGTTCATCAAGAGACTAATCCTCTGTACCATTCCCTAATAAAAGAATTTCAGACCATTACTGGATTCCCAGTCTTGGTAAACACATCTTTCAACGTACGTGGCGAACCTATCGTTTGCACCCCATCAGATGCATTCAGATGTTTTATGGGTACAGACCTAGATTTTCTTGTTAT
>CAZUHE010000135.1:0-3510 GCA_964620395.1 uncultured Dehalococcoidia bacterium | reverse complement strand
CCTATTGTCATGTAATAGGGAAATCCGGATCGTAATATATCGTAGGGAGCTGTTACCATGACGTCACCTTGCCGTGTGTTTAATTCGCCCTAAAAGGGTTTATCTGTTCAAAATTACCGAAAACAATGGGAGAAGCTTCTAACCCAAGCCACTGCTCAAGGACAGTGCTGTATATCCCTCGAAAATCAACATTGTGCCCCAAATCTTCACCTTTTTCCCATTTTTCTGGCTCTAGGGATGGATATTCTGCGTACAGACCGCCTTCAACTGGCTTCCCAACCAGGAAAGCTCCACCTCCAGACCCGTGGTCAGTACCGGACCCATTATCGTATATTCTTCTACCAAATTCAGAGAAGATTAACATTACAACATTATCATCCGCATTATGCTCTTCTAAATCAGCAAAAAAGTCGTTAACAGCCCTCGCTAGATCCCTAAAAAGGACCGGTTGGGCTGGCAATTGGTTTGCATGAGTGTCATACCCACCCTGTGCTGTATAGAATATGCGGGTCCCTAAATCAGCGGTATGAACCCTTGCAACATCCCTTAATGACTTAGCTATGGCACTATCCCCATATTCAATGGTCGACTCATATTTTTCAGGGGCAACTTTTATTATGTCAGCACCTGTAAGAACATCGTTACCAGTACGAGATAAATAATCCATGACAGGGCCAGTACCAACAGCCTGCCCGTACATGTTTTTAAATATTTGTAACGCTTCATCCCGCTGTTCCTCAGCTGAGATACCACTCATAAGTCCATAGTTATCTAAGTTAGAAACACTGGTTACTGGAACCCCTACCTTCGTCATAGCCTTTGGGAGCCCAACACCAAAATTTACACCAGTAAGAGGGTTTTCACCCTTTGGGTCTAGTTGCTCTAAAACTCTGCCTAACCAACCTATGGTGGACACTTCATCAGGCGTACAGGTATGCCAAATATCCATTCCTCTGAAATGACTTCGGTCAGAATTAGGGTACCCAATCCCCTGTACCACAGACATCATGCCTTTATCATAAAGCTCCTTAAAAGGAGCCATTTCAGGATGCCATCCGAGAGTGTTATCAAGAGGAAGAACATCTTCTTGGGCTATGTTTAGAAATTTCCTGTTGTCGTAGTACCTGTGATTCGTATAAGGCACCAACGTGTTCATAAAATCATTGCCACCGCTGAGTTGTACAACAACAAACACCGGATCTTTGGTCTTAGCAATCGTCATCAATTTTCTCCTTTATCATTCCATCAGTTGGCTAGGCAAACTGATACTCACGAGTCGCCACGATTAGTTGGATCAACCTGGCGACTTTCACAGCATTCTCTGTACGAGCCTCATGAGAACTGAGGTCAATGTCGCCCACCGCATCAGCGTATTTTTCCAACGCTTTTTGGGTATCGTCACTGACTTCTATCGAACCCATGATATCCAAGCACGAATCAACTAAATCCCCAGATTGAACGCTATCCCCAAGCCTGTCCAAGATATCGCTCATGCCGGGTGTTTCGAGATCATTAAACAAATTAACAGCAAAATTAATCCTTTCATTCAAGGTACCACCATCAATCCATTCTTGGCCTGTATGCCATCCTTCCACAGTTGGAGGATTCATAAGTCCCTGTCCCATCACAGAGGCCGCACTATATAAGTTAACTACCCCTTCATTTGGCTGAGGCACAATTCCATAAGTGCCTGTCATCTTGATTGTCCCTGCGACAAGCTCAGCTGGATTCTTGACCTTTTTATAAGTGGCCTCTTTGAAAAAATCGGAGTTGAAAACAAATCTCAGGATGGATTTAATATCCCCGTCGCTCTCAACAAAAACTTTCATCATCCCTTCAATAGCTTCCGGGTTTTTAGGAGGTTCAATATTCCAGGTATGCACCTGATTTTCATCTTCAACAAAGAAATTATACAAATGCCTGGATACGAATTTTGCCGTAGCTGGTTGTTGGCAAATTATCCTAATAATATCTTCTCCGTTGAATCGACCTGCCTGTCCCAAAAAAGTCTTTTCCCCATCATCATGATCGGAGTCATCATATACAAATTTGGACTCATAGTTTCCAAAAGGATATAAAGGCAATGGTTGTTCAAAGGTCCATCCCGTAAAAGCTCTGGATGCGTTTTTAATGTCATCCTCTGAATAATTCCCAACCCCCATAGAGAATAGTTCCAACAATTCTCTTCCCCAGTTTTCGTTTGGCTGGTCCGCATGATTTTCACAATTATCCAGCCAGTAGTTCATCGAAGGATCTTTTGCCAAATCCAACAGTATCTGTTTCATGTTGCTAAGGCCATTATTCCGATAGGTTTCAATATTTTCTATCAAGGTAGGAGTGTGCTCAGCCTTATAGTAGGCGGTAGGGAAAACCTGATGCCAGAGTAAGGCCATCTTCTCTTCCAATGGCTTCTTACTATTTATCATCCTCCATATCCATCTGCCCGCATGGGCAGGATGACTGTCGTGATAAGACACCTCAGGATTAAATCTCCTGAGATAATCTTCATTGAGATCAGCAACCCTTTCAGGATGCAACAAATCCTCAACGATTTCTTCATAACTTTTTTCAGCAAGTTCTTCAAGTTCACTACGCGTGGCACCAAATCCGGCACGTCGCATAAGGTGGGCCTTTAAAGCCAGATCACTATTTCCCATCTCAGTAATCCCTCCTAACATTCACAGTCTATAATTAAAAACCCATTTTACAATCTAGGCAAAACAGAGGCAAATAGCCTGAAAGTAATGCTGAAAACCTAACTTTATTCTTGGTGCTGGGCGATTAGTAGTCCCAGCTAGATGGAACATTAACAGCAGAAGGTTTTATCTCAGATATATCCCTAAAACCGCAATAAGACAGGGCTCGATCAAACTCCGACCTTAAAATATCGAGCATAAGCCTGACACCTTCAGCACCATTGTAAGATAATCCCCAGAACAACGGTCTGCCTACAAAAACCCCACGGGCACCCAAAGCCAGGGCAGCAAAAACATCAGCGCCTCTCCTCACTCCAGAATCGAGGTATATTTCCACTCTGTCACCAACTGCATTTGCGATTGGTGCCAAGGTTTCAATTGAAGATAATGTACGATCAATCTGCCGACCACCGTGATTAGAAACAACAATACCGTCAACTCCATATTCAGCACATAGCAAAGCATCTTGCACCGTTCGTATTCCTTTTACAACAAGTGGCAAATCCGTAAGTGATTTCAACCAATCCAATCGATCCCACGTGAGACCACTATACCCATTCTGGTCCGGATCCCAATCCGCGAAATCCCTCGAACTTGAACCTCTTATACTTCTTAATCGATCAGGTAAATCTTTAAAGCTTCCACCATGCAACCCCTCATTCCTCACGAAATCATGCTTAAGATCCTTTTCTTTTGCACCATTTGTAGGAACATCCACAGTTAGGCAAATAGCTTTGTATCCAGCCGCTTTAGCTCTTTTTACCAGAATTTCCGTTATCTCATCATGACTATGATAGAGCTGGAACCAAAGAGG
>CAZUHE010000134.1:1426-3522 GCA_964620395.1 uncultured Dehalococcoidia bacterium | reverse complement strand
ACTAGAGCAGGGTTAATTTTTATTAGTTCTTCATACCCAAATCCGTATCTTTCGGCGGCGCCGGGTCTAAAATTTTGCCCAAATATATCAGCCTTTGCTACTAGGCGATGCAAAATATCCCTGCCTTCAGCCTTCTTTAGATTTAGAGTTAAACTCTTCACTCCCCTATTATTGGTTTCAAAATAAGAACTCAGATCACCAATAGTTTCCCCACCTTTCCTGGAATTATCACCGTTTCCAGGGACTTCAATCTTAATAACTTCAGCACCTAAATCGGCCATAAGCATATACGGCACTGTACCTGCCTGTGCCGTTGAACATGTAACAACTTTTACACCTTGAAGAGCGCCTTGTTTTGTTTCCATATATCCCAAAATTCCTCGATAAGATCTAGGTTTTAAAAAATTGTGGCCATTCCATTCATATCCCAGTTGAAGTAATAACAAGGATTATTTAACCACAAGTGGATCATTTGACCACGTACTTCCTCAACTTTACCCTAATATAAGGGAGAATTTCCTCTTTTGGCTAGTTATCCTATGATGCTGAATAGTAATCCCTTAGAAAAACAACGGATTTTGGTTAATGACAATCGAAGACGAATCATTGGCAGCAGCAATTGAGCAACAACTCAATAAGGCCAACCTTCAAAACACAGAAAAAGACTTACCTAAGCTAACGGCGCTGCAGGCTACGAGCAATTCAATCGCGAGTTTAAAAGGTTTAGAATCCGCGGACAATCTCACCTATTTATCTGTACCCAATGCTCATATAGACAATTTCGGCCCAATTAGCTCACTGACAAACCTCAAACAATTAAATATAAATGTTCGAAAGGTGAAAAACTTATCTGACTTGAGTAACTTGAGTAATCTGCAAAAGTTGACGTTGAATTCTATTGGGGATGTGATCCTGGATCCCATCTTATCGTTGGAAAATCTACGGCATTTACATGTAAACAACATCGGGAATATGAACCTTAATGTCTTAAGAGAATTTCGTGCCCTTAAAACACTCGACATGGAACAAGCTGTTACCTTGGATATTGATGAAGGTACCCTACCCAACAATCTAGAACATTTGCGATTGAAGAGTTGCAATATCAGTGATCTGAGACCAATTATGCATTTATCTCAATTACGTCAACTTAATTTAAATGAAAACCATATCTTCAACATTTATCCCATCTCCAAACTAACATCGCTAACCACTCTTGACATAGAAGGAAATGAATTCTCAGATATATCTGCCCTATCCCCAATATCTAATCTGTCTTGGCTCCATATGACAAGAAACGAAATCACCGACCTAAGCCCTCTCACCATCTTGAAGAAATTAGACTCGTTAGACGTTAGTTCCAACGAAATAAGTAACCTTGATCCGTTGGCAAAAGTTCCGAGTCTTTCATGGATAGGATTGGCATTCAACAAAATAAGAGACTTAAGCCCGCTAAATTCCTTACCGAAACTCTCCTACATAGACATAGAAGGTAACCATTTCAATCATCAGACTACCAGGATACACATTCCAAGGTTGCTGGAGCGTGGAATACAAGTAATTGGATAGATCTCAAATTAAAAAGATTTATCTGTTAATAAACTTCATGAGACAATTTAGTAAAGACAATGAGTTGAGGAATAGATTTACAGGTAAATGTCTACTATATATGTGGTCGGTACGCCGATAGGAAACCTTGGAGATATCAGCAGCCGTGCCATCGATATCTTAGGATCAGTAAACACTGTGTTTGCGGAAGACACACGCGTTACACGAAAACTGTTTTCACATTTTGGGATCCAATCAAAGCTAATCAGCTATAACGAGAATAACGCGTCAAGCAAAACGGATACGGTAATACAAGAACTGGAAAACGGAGACATCGCTATCACCACGGATGCTGGAACTCCCTTAATTAGTGATCCTGGCTCCGCTCTTATGAAAGCGATTGATCAAAGTGGGCATAAAATTGTATCTGTACCTGGACCTTCAGCAGTTACCGCAGCTATCTCTATGTCACCATTTCAAATTGATAGGTTTGCATTCCTTGGATTCGTCCCCCGACAGAAATCTGACATGGAAAAAATACTAATACAATA
>CAZUHE010000134.1:0-1326 GCA_964620395.1 uncultured Dehalococcoidia bacterium | reverse complement strand
TGGAGCGCCCGTGACATATCGATCGAAATAGCTTCCAATTATGGCCTATCAAAAAGAAACGCGTATAAAATAACTCTAGAACAATTAAAAACATCGACAAGTACAGAGGCTTGAAGCAAGCTATGCTAAAATCTTCCATTACATTGTCTTCAGAAAACCGAGTGAAAATATGTCACAAAACATCCTAGTGTGCGTTGCGTGGCCGTACGCCAACGGGTCAATCCATATAGGACAGGTAGCAGGCTGTTATCTTCCCGCTGACATATTTGCCAGATTCCATCGATTGATAGGTAACAAAGTTCTGATGGTCTCCGGTAGTGATGCTCACGGCACCCCGGTAACTATTACTGCTGAGAACAGAAATGTAACGCCCAATGAAGTGGTTGAAGAATACCAGGCCGAATTTTTGGCCGATTGGGAAGGCTTAGGAATATCCTTTGACCTTTTCACTAGCACCCACACAGATAATCATGTCGCGGTAACTCAAGACATATTTTCAACATTGCATGATTCCGGCTATATATACAAAGACACAATGTCACAGCCTTTTTGCGAAGATCATGATCGTTTCTTAGCTGACAGATACGTTGAAGGCATATGCCCCAATTGCAATTTTGACGGGGCTAGAGGAGATCAATGTGACGGGTGTGGAAACACATTAGATCCAAAAGATCTAATAAACATAAAACACCGTGACTGTGATAAAACCCCCGTTTTCCGTGACACTGAACATTTCTTTCTAAAATTAAGTGCCTTTAACCAGGATCTAATTGAGTGGGTTAATCTGCAAGAACACTGGAAACCTAATGTAAAGAATTTTACAACTTCATTTCTTGAATCTGGATTGAAAGATAGAGCCATAACTAGGGACATATCCTGGGGAGTACCGGTACCACTGGACGGATATGAGAGCAAGAGGATATACGTATGGTTTGAAGCAGTGATTGGATATCTTTCAGCTTCCAAAGAATGGGCCAACTCATCCAACGCCTCATGGGAAGAATTCTGGTTCGGTGAATCACAGTCTTTTTATTTTATGGGTAAAGACAATATTCCGTTTCACACCGTTATATGGCCCGCGATGCTGATGGGGTATGGTGACCACAACCTTCCATATAACGTTCCGGCTAATGAATACGTAAATATGGAGCAGAAAAAAATATCAACCAGTCGCAATTGGGTAATTAATTTAAACGATTATCTAACCCGATTCGATCCTGACCCTCTCCGTTACGCACTTTCCGCAATTATGCCCGAAAACAGTGATTCAAATTTTTCGTGGGATGAGTTTGTTCGGCGCAACAACGATGAACTAGTTGCCACATT
>CAZUHE010000133.1:0-3551 GCA_964620395.1 uncultured Dehalococcoidia bacterium | reverse complement strand
AACGCGCTATAGTGGTAAGTAAGTCCCCTACACCCAGCACCTCTATACCAGAAGCGGGACCTCGCGGTGGAGTATATTCACGAA
The DNA here is from genome assembly GCA_964620395.1 of uncultured Dehalococcoidia bacterium. Lineage (GTDB taxonomy): Bacteria > Chloroflexota > Dehalococcoidia > Lucifugimonadales > UBA826 > CAZUHE01. The sequence continues at coordinate 3,467 of CAZUHE010000133.1, read as the reverse complement.
CTCCGAGGTTTGAACCATCTGCCCTGAAAGATATCTGCTTTATAAGTTTTTCCGTGGTCAGAGAACCTTCGCCCAGTGAAGCGAGCAGGCCATCTATATCTGAGAATTTAAGTGCATTTGCTACTTTCAATTCGTCAATTTCAAGATCTAGACGTTGAAGCAATCTCTGTAATATTTCTTTCCCTCTATCAATATTGCTACGTTTTTCTTGTCGATTAAACCACTGACGCATTTTTGCCTTTGCGGAGGAGGTTTTAACATAACCATGGCCAGCATTCATCCAATCACGACTAGGGCCGCTTGCCGTTTTGCTAGTCATTATTTGAACGGTATCACCATTAGACAACACATGGTTCAGAGCGACCAATTTACCGTTAACTTTGGATCCCACACAACTATGACCGACATCAGTATGAACGCGATACGCAAAGTCTAACGGAGTAGCACCAGTTGGTAGCTCTACCACGTCACCTTTGGGAGTGTATACAAACACCTGACTTTGAAATATGTCAGTCTTAAATGACTCTACAAATTCAACGGCTCCACTGGCATCACGTTGCCATTCGAGCAGCTGACGAAGCCATCTCATCTTCTCATCAAATTGATCATCCTGAACCCCAAATTCCTTGTACAGCCAGTGCGCAGCAACACCGTATTCCGCTACTTTATGCATTTCCTTTGTACGTATTTGCACTTCCACCGGCGAAGCATCCTCACACAGAACAGATGTATGCAAAGATTGGTACAAATTATCCTTGGGATTCGCGATATAGTCATCAAATTGGCCTGGTAACGGGTGCCATTTTGTGTGTATCACCCCTAAAGCACCATAGCAATCTTTAAGATCATCTACCAAAATACGGACCGCAAAAAGATCGTAAATTTCGCTTATTTCTTTATTTTGTTCAGCATATTTTTCCGTTTTTTTATGAATACTATAGATATGCTTAGGCCTTCCATATACTTCATTATCAATACCTGACGACGCTAGGTCTGTCTGTATTAAGTGAACGACCCTTTCTATATATGCTTCTCTTTCAATTCTTTTCGAGTTTAACCTTTTGGAAATGTCCCTATATTCTTTCGGGTTGAGTTGCTGGAATGCCAGATCTTCCAACATCCATTTAAGCTCCCATATACCTAACCTATGCGCAAGGGGGGCAAATATTTCCAAAGTTTCCCTGGCAAAGGCCTGACTTCTTTCTGGTGGCAAAAAACTTACCGTACGCATGTTGTGCAATCTGTCCGCCAGTTTTATCAAGACAACCCTTATATCCTCTGCCATCGCAACCAACATTTTTCGTAATGTTTCTGCTTGTACAACATCATCGGCTGGCTCTTCACGAAGTTCAAAGCCTTCTAGATATTCCTCCGGGTCAACTGACAATTCCGCCTTAGTCAGCTTGGTCACGCCATTTACGAGAGCACACACATCTGCTCCAAAAGAATCGGTTATCTGTTTATATGAAACTCCACAATCCTCAACCACATCGTGCAACAACGCGGCAGAAATCGTTGCAGTATCTAATTTCAGGTCAGCAAGAAATAAAGCTGTTTGTTTTGGGTGTTCAAAAAACGGTTCTCCCGAAAGTCTCAATTGCCCTTTATGAGCATTTTCAGCAAATCTATAAGCGCTCGACACAACTGATATGTCTTCTTCTAAAAGATACTCTTCGAGTTTCCCCAATAGTACTTCGTCAACATCAACTTTTCCTTCAAATTTATCAGCGTTGATCATTTCATATGTTGCCTTACGCTTCCAATGTGTAGCTTTTATTGATTGTGAACCAACAATGAACTTGCCCGATATTTTAACCTAAATATCAAAACAGTAGTTGATTCTATATTTGGCACTGTTAACCCGTTTATATCGCTCTGGGGTAAAATAATGGCCTTAATACGCAACAAACATAAAGGAAAAGTGTATGACGTTTCAGTCCCCTCGTGGAACAACAGACATATTGCCTCAAGACCAGCAATTTTGGGCACTTATAAGAACGGCAACACAAAAAATAGCAGAAAGGTTTGGGTATTCTCGTATAGAGACTCCAATATTCGAGGATACCGGTTTGTTCAATCGAGGCGTCGGTCAATCCACCGACATAATCGAAAAAGAAACTTACACGTTTATAGACAGGGGTGGTGATTCACTAACCCTGAGGCCAGAAGGAACAGCGCCAATATGCAGATCGTATGTGGAACATGGAATGCACAATCTGCCTCAACCAATAAGACTATTTTATCTGATACAGAACTTTAGATATGAAAGGCCCCAAGCAGGTAGATTCCGTCAACATAATCAATTCGGCATAGAAGTCTTTGGAGAACCAGATGCCTACATCGACGCAGAGGTTATAGAAGTAGCATGGAGATTTCTAGAAGAGCTTAACTTAAACAATATATCCTTATCGATAAACAGCATAGGTGACGCCTCATGCCGACCAAATTATGTGACTAATTTAAAAGAATACTATTCAGATTTGAGAAATACACTCTGTGAAGACTGTGATCGCCGCTTAGATACCAACCCGCTAAGATTGCTAGATTGCAAAGTGGAAGGATGCCAACCAATTGTTGCAAATGCTCCCAAGAGTGAAGACCACTTGTGCAGAAAATGTGAAGAACACTGGAATGAATTACAAACACATCTGGGCAATATTAAAATACCTTTTGTCATAGACCACCGCCTTGTCAGAGGCCTTGATTATTACTCCCGCACGGTATTCGAAATATCACCCCCAGTTGACGGGAGAACCAATGTGATAGCGGGAGGAGGAAGATATGACGGACTGATTGAACAAATAGGAGGTCCCAATACTCCTGGCATAGGATTTGGTATGGGATTAGAGAGGGTAATAGATAATCTCAAAAGAGAAAATATAGCTCCTCCGCAAATAAGCTCAACCTTAATTCTAATTGCACACATGGGAACCCCTGCCAAGACAGAAGCAATCAAGCTTGCTTCACAAATTAGAAGCACAGGATGCAGAACAGTCATCGGCCCATCACGGGGACTAAAAAGCCAACTGAAGTACGCTAATTCAATAAAGGCGTCACATTGCATCATAATCGGCGACGACGAATTAAAAGACGGCACATACACTGTGCGAAATTTAAACGATAGCGACCAAAATAGACTATCTCCAAAAGCTATAATGGAAAAATTTTCGAAAAGTGTCTAGCCCGCTGAATGAATTTACGTCACTATTTACTAAAACAACGTTAAAACTTGGAATCACAGATGAACAAATCAATAGAAAATGTAGTTACGCAAGCCAACGAATTTATGTCCAAAAAAGGCATTGGTGGTTGGTTGTTATACGACTATAGGGGAATGAACCCTATATTCTGGGACACAGTCGGGCATATAGATAACGTGACAAGACCATGCTGGCTATGGATACCTAGAGGAGACGACCCTAAGTTACTTGTAAGCTATGTTGACCAAAACCGTTTCGACCATCTAG
>CAZUHE010000132.1:0-3566 GCA_964620395.1 uncultured Dehalococcoidia bacterium | reverse complement strand
AAAATTTGTCTATCAATCGACTTCTGAAATTGAATCTATAACCAGCATAATTGGAGCAGGTTATGCTGGAAAGAAGGCTATGACTAGTACCGCAGGACCAGGATTTACTCTAATGGGTGAAGGGATAGGGTTGGCATGGATGGCCGAAATACCCGTGGTGATTGTAGATGTTCAGAGAGGTGGACCTTCTACTGGTTTGCCAACTAAGACAGAACAATCTGATTTGCTAACTGCTTTATTTCCAGGACACGGGGATATGAAGATTCCTGTGATTGCTCCAGGCACAGTAGAAGAATGTTACGCTGCTGGAATCATGTCACTCAATTGGGCGGAAAGATATCAAGGCCCTGTCGTTGTTCTCAGCGAACATGCGCTATCAGAAAGGACTCAGAATATTCCACGTCCTCAAGAAAACACCTTTAAGGTTGAAAGACGTAGAATATACAATGGAGATAACGGCTATCTTAGGTACGGAGGCTCACTGTCACCGATGCCTATTCCCGGTGGTCCTGGAAGTTACGTGGCGAATGGTAGTGAACATGACCCTATGGGTGATACTACCCACTTGCCTGCTAGGCATATAGAAATGACTGAACGAAGGTTCGCAAAATTGGATATATTGAATGATGGGACATATGAGGCTGATAACAGTGAATCGTCTATAGCTTTGGTTCCATGGGGAGGATCTAAAGGGCCTGCCCGTGATGCATATAATATTCTCAAAAATTCAGATGTTGATGTTTCCTGGTATTACACTATGTACATTCATCCAATGCCTCAAAATATGCTCGACGATCTTAGGGAAAAAGAATTGGTTTTGGTCCCAGAACTTAATTTCATGGGCCAGTTTGCCTCTGTTTTAAGATCTGAAGGAATAAACGCAATCTCAATAACCCAATATACGGGATTGCCATTTAAGGTTAGAGATTTAGTTTCAAGAGTAAGATCTTCAATCGAAGAATACACAAAGGAGGGGTCGGCAAAATGACCCAAAAAAATCCTGAATATGATTTCAAATGGTGCCCAGGATGTGGTGACTTTAGTGTCAGGAGAGCACTTGAAGGGGCTTTGGGTAAACATGTTGTTGAAAATGAGCAACCAATAGAAAATACAGTTGTTGTTGCTGGCATTGGGTGTTCGGGAAACATGGTCCACATGTTGGAAAAAGAACAACCGTTTGGTATACATGGGATTCATGGCCGGTCTCTTCCTATTTCAATGGGGATACGTATGGCTAATCCAGATTTAAATGTCGTAGTCGTCGCTGGTGATGGTGATTTTTTAGGTATTGGAATGGAACATATCGGTCCTCAGGCTATGAGGAATTTGAATGTTACCGCGGTGGTTATGGATAATGGAGTTTATGGTTTGACCAAGGGTCAAAGTTCTCCAACGACTGATCTTGGCGTAATAACAAGTTCGACACCTTATGGAAAGATGGAATCATCTCTACATCCTCTAAGGAGTTATTTAACAATGGGGGTTTCTTTTATCGGCTCGACAATGTCAAGTAAGATGAAAGACATGTCGGAAATGATGTTTGATGCTATGAACCATCCCGGTTTTTCTATTGTTCACGTTCAGTCACCTTGCACGGAATATAACAATACATATGAGGCTTTAAAAGGGAATGCGAAAAAAGGTATCAAGCCGCTAGCTTACGATATACCAGAAGGACACGACCCATCCGATATAGAGGCTGCGCAAGACGTTGTAAATGCTGATGGTATTCCATTGGGTGTAATCTACAGAGACACAAATAGGCCAACCTTTGATCAGAAAGTTCAAGACACCACTGGAAATAAAAACATGAAATCGATTGATGAAATGTTTGACGCTCTCGCGATATAAGGCAGTTCTACCACAAGACGTTCTGACGATAAATATATTTTAGGTTTTATTTGGGAGAGTCACTACCGCATATCCTGGCGTAGTTTTGTTACCTTGATGATCTTCGAGCCAAATATCACATTCAAGGAAATTCTCATCATCTTTTGTGTATTTTTTCTTGATATTCCCCTTTGCATAGACAGGGGTACCCGGTTCGTCCATGGCTCTGTATTGAACACTAAGTTTTTTTAGGGAACCTTCTAAACCGATAAAGTCAGTCATTAATTGACCGAGGAAGGCATTTTTTAATGCTCCATGGATGATTATTCCAGGCAATCCATTTGCTTTTGCGTAATTTATATCATAATGGATCTGGTAATAATCTCCTGAGGCCCCAGCATATTTGACAAGTTGCTGTGGTGTTGGATCTTTTCTCAAAGCAGGCAGGTCATTACCTTCTTGAACTTCTTCAAAATATGTTTGAGTTCCCATATAATTTCGTCCTTTTGTTTCGTAGGTTGTGGTCTTAGGATTCTTTAATTCTCCGGAGGATCGTAGGTGATGCTGGTTCCCCGTTGAAGTGCAACTGTTTTCCCAAATTGGTTTACATATTTTTGTTCTGTAACCATTATCAACATGTTGCCCAATCTTCCTTGGCGCTCATTGACGCTGGTTAAATATTGCGTAACAGTGATCGAATCACCTGGCCTGACGGGTTCGAAATATTCCCATTCACTTCCCCCATCGACTCGAGCGGAGTATGGGCTTTCAACGTTTACTTTTGGAGGACCTACCTTCATAGAACGTAAAAAGGTTGGAGGGGCAATAATTCCACCTTTGTTTGTTCCTCGAGCTGTGCTCTCGTCATTATAAATGGGGTTTTCGTCTCCGATAGCTTGGGCGAATTTTATAATTGCGCCCTTTTCTATATCGTTTACAACTGGATCTGATTCAACGCGGATCGCATCTCGCATTTCTTGAGTTATTACTGATTCTGTCACCTACTGATATCTCCCCTTGAATATGCAACTTATTTTACTGATATCTTATATTTTAAAGTCTAAGAACAGCTCTTATTGAGTGTCAAGTACGTAATTTACCCAATATTGTTACTTAGACGTTACTTTTTTAAGGTTAGCTAGACTAGCTAATAACTTTTTTATTCCTGCTTCTTTATCAAAGGCTACAGTAACTTGAATATCACTGTTTACCGCCGTGGTATTTATTATTATTCCATCTCCAAACGTCTCGTGCCTTACTTTATCTCCAGTGGTTAAATTAGGTAATGAGGTAGCCGCTAGCTCTTTATTTTTTCTGGCGTTGTATTTATCGTCATTATTGGAAGTTGCTTCCATATTATTTAAATGTTTAGCGGATTCTGTTTTCTTGCTAGTTGGGGTTGAGCTTTTCCTTGATTGTCTAATATGTCCACTGCGAGCGTTCTGTTGCTTGTGGGAAACAGATTCCTTTTCAGTAATCTGCAATAATTTTCTCGGAATTTCTGAGATGAATCGGGAAGGAGCCGAAGGTTCGGATCCTCCCCAAAAATTTCTTCTGAAAGATCTGCTTAAGTAGAGTCGTTTTTCAGCCCTGGTCATGCCTACGTAAAACAGTCTACGCTCCTCCTCTAATTCGGCGGGTTCCCCTGATTCTATGGACTTTATGTGAGGTAGTAATCCATCTTCCATACCGGTGATGAATACTGCCGGATATTCAAGCCCTTTTGCTTGGTGAAG
>CAZUHE010000131.1:0-3585 GCA_964620395.1 uncultured Dehalococcoidia bacterium | reverse complement strand
ATCAGGAAATCAGTAGATACTCCTGTACAGACTGGTATAAAGGCAATTGACGCGATGATACCTATTGGGCGTGGGCAACGTGAATTAGTCATCGGTGATAGGACGACTGGAAAGACCGCCATATGTGTTGATGCGATCATAAATCAAAAGGGTGGAGATCTCATCTGCATTTACGTTGCAGTTGGACAAAAGGTAGGAAAAGTCGCACAGACTGTGGGGACTTTAGAACGGCATGGTGCTATGGACCATACGATTGTGGTTGCTGCTAACGCATCTGATTCGGCTCCCATGCAATATCTTGCTCCATATACCGGGTGCGCCATGGGAGAATATTTTATGGCACAGGGGAAAGACGTGTTGATTGTATATGATGATTTATCCAAACACGCCTGGGCTTATCGCCAAATGTCGCTATTGTTGAAACGGCCACCAGGCCGTGAAGCTTATCCCGGAGACGTTTTTTATTTACACAGTAGATTGTTGGAGAGGGCTGCAAGATTAGACGACAATCATGGTGGTGGCTCGATAACAGCTCTACCCGTTATTGAGACGCAAGCGGGCGATGTTTCAGCCTATGTTCCCACCAATGTTATTTCGATAACGGATGGTCAAATTTATCTGGAGCCTGAATTGTTCAACGCGGGTACTAGGCCGGCTGTAAATGCAGGACTTTCAGTTTCAAGGGTGGGTAGCTCTGCACAGACTAAAGCTATGCGGTCTGTAGCGGGCCAGCTGCGGTTGGATCTTGCCCAATATAGGGAACTAGTCACATTTGCTCAATTTGGTACAGATGATTTGGACGCTGCAACAAAAAACCAATTAGAACGTGGCCAGCGAGCCGTGGAAGTCTTAAAGCAAAAAGAGAATGCGCCGCTACGGGTGGAACAACAAGTTGCTATTCTTTTTGCACTCAATGAAGGGTTTTTGGACGAAATTGATATATCTGACGTCAGCAAATGGGAAACGGAATTTCACGGGTTTATGTCATCCAATCATGCAGATATTTTGGATACAATTTCCGGAGAAGGTGATATGTCGGATGATACCCAGGAGGCATTGAAGGTAGCTTTGGATAATTTCATAAAAAGTGGGTTAGTGTCTTAAATGCCAAGTGTAAGGCAAATTGCCAGAAGAATACGTAGTGTTGAAAACACTGCGAAAATAACTAAAGCTATGTCGATGATTGCAGCATCAAAATTGCGCCGGACGCAAGATGCGGCAACTCAAGGTAGAGCATATTCGGAAAAAATGTCTGAGATAGTGACTTCGGTTAGCTCCAGTTTTGGTGATGACGAGAACCATCATCCACTTTCTCAACAGCGTGATGTTGTAAATGCAGCACTCGTGTTCATCACGCCAGATAGAGGGTTGACCGGAGGATTGAACTCAAATCTGATTAGAAAAGCGAGTGATTTCATTAATGAAACGACGGCAGAAGTCAAACTTATTTCGTTTGGCAAAAAGGGGAGTGATTTCGGTAGAAGATCAGGACTTGAAATCATCGAGGGTTATACAGGCGTAACAGATCGTCCAACCCTTTCAGACACTAAACCGGTTTCCCAATCTGCAATTGCATCCTTTGAAAATGAACGGGTTGATGAGGTTTACGTATGCTATGCAAAGTTTGTGAATACAACTTTGCAAAGAGCTATTATAGAGAAAATTTTACCTGTAATCCCTTCTGGGTTTGATGGGATCACAAACCAGGACTACATATTTGAACCAAACCCAGCAGAGGTCATGCAGACATTATTGCCTAGATACGTGGAAACTTTGATACATCAATCAATTCTTGAAGCAGGAGCTAGTGAACAATCAGCGAGAATGGTTGCAATGAATCAAGCAACTGATAATGCCAATGCAATGGTGGATGATCTAACCCTATTGATGAATAAATTAAGGCAAGAAACAATCACCAAAGAATTGCTGGACATCGTTGGTGGTGTTTCAGCCGTGGAAAACTAATTAATAATTTTTGATATTTGTACTTCTAGGAGTAGAACATGGCAACCGGAAAAATAGTTCAAGTTATTGGAACCGTGGTTGATGTGGAATTCCCACCAGGGGAAATGCCGGCAGTATTCAATTCTCTTGAAACAAAAATAGGGGATGAAAAACTAGTTCTCGAAGTAGAACAACATATTGGCAATAACTGGGTTAGATGTCTGGCTTTGGGCCCTACGGAAGGATTAAAACGAGGTGAAGAAGCCGCAGACACAGGATCTGCCATCGCGGTACCTGTAGGTGACCCTACGCTAGGACGACTTTTTAATACGCTTGGTGAGACTTTGGACGATCAAGAGGAGATAGAGGGGGCGGAAACTTGGCCCATACATAGGACCCCACCTACATTTGAAGATCAAGCTACTGAAGTCGAAGTTTTGGAGACAGGGATAAAGGTACTTGACCTGATAACTCCTTTCACTAAAGGAGGTAAAATTGGTGCATTTGGTGGTGCGGGTGTGGGTAAAACTGTCATTATTCAAGAATTAATAAACAACATTGGAACGGAACACAAAGGGGTTTCTGTTTTTGCAGGTGTCGGGGAAAGGTCCCGTGAAGGGAATGATCTCTGGCACGAGATGAGGGAAGCTGGAGTATTACCTCAAACGGTATTGGTATTTGGACAAATGAATGAGCCTCCGGGTATCCGTGCTAGGGTTGCTCAGACTGGTCTTACTATGGCTGAATACTTTAAGGAAGAGAGAGGTCAAGACGTACTTTTATTTGTAGATAATATTTACAGGTATATATTAGCAGGTATGGAAGTGTCTGCTCTCTTGGGGCGTATGCCTTCTGCAGTGGGGTATCAGCCGACTTTGGGTACGGAAATGGGGGCTCTAGAAGAACGTATTACCTCATCCAAAAATGGTTCTATAACATCGGTGCAGGCGATCTATGTTCCAGCAGATGACTATACGGACCCAGGTATCGTTACGACATTTGGCCACCTTGATGCAGTTATGACCCTTGAAAGATCCCTTGCGGCACAAGGATTGTACCCGGCTGTAGATCCTCTTACATCATTTTCAAATATTTTGGAGGCTTCCATAGTGGGTCAGGAACATTATGATGTGGCTATGGGGGTTACCCAAGTGTTACAGAGATATCAAGAATTACAGGATATTATTGCTATTCTTGGTATAGAAGAACTCTCAGATGAGGATAAGACGACAGTTAGCAGGGCTAGAAAAATACAAAGATTTTTGACTCAACCTTTTAATGTAGCTGAAGTGTTTACAGGACAGGCAGGTAAGTACGTTTCCGTGAGAGATACTGTTCAAGGGTTTAAAGAGATACTTGACGGAGAACATGATGATCTTCCTGAGCAAGCTTTTTACATGGTAGGAACCATTACGGAGGCTGTAGAAAAAGGTCAACAAATGGCTCAGGCTGAAAATTAAGTTCTAAGTGACAGAAATGAAAATTGATATTGTGACTACAGATGAAGTTTTATATTCGGGAGAAGCCGATATAGTGGTTGCACCCGCTGCTGATGGGCAACTCGGAATATTGCCACGACATGCTGCGCTTTTAACTTCAATCAATGCTGGTGTTTTTTTAATAAGGAATTCTTCGGGTGAA
>CAZUHE010000130.1:0-3611 GCA_964620395.1 uncultured Dehalococcoidia bacterium | reverse complement strand
TTACATACTCATCCATGGGAGCATCAAGCTTTCATTACGGAAGGTTCTGGAGTGCTTTATTGCGATGGGAAGGAATATCCCATTAAAGAAGGTGATGCTGTACATGTACCTGAAAACTTGGAACATCAATTTCGTAACATCGGTGAAACTCAAATGAACAGGGTTACCGTAAACCCTTTGAGTTCTGTTGAGTAGAAAGTAGACAGTGTTGAAAATTTATGTTGCTGTGGTGTCTAGTTAATTTCCCGCAATGATTTCCTTAGGCCACTAATCCAGCCCAACCTGCCTTATCATTGTCTCCAGTTCATCCCGTGTTGTCTCTGGTAGATTTGATGCAGGATGTCTTATTGTTGGGGTACTTATAAATCCTCTGTGGTGTAAGCCTGCTTTACGTATCGATAATCCTATTCCTTCCTGTTGTTCAAATTGAATCAATGGGAGATATTGATAGAATAATTTGCTGGCAGATTCCAGATTGTCGTTCAAGTAATGGTTGCAGATATTTACGAGTATTTCTGGGTAGGCAAATCCTGTCATAGCCCCAATTGACCCTCTCCGAAGTTCATCCAACAAAAATACTCCACCTAGGCCACCAAATATGCCCAAACGCTCACCTGCTTGATTCCTTATAGCGCTTATTTTTGTGGGAGTAGGAGGGTCTTCCAGCTTCAGGTATCTTACCTGTGGGATTTCCTTCGCAACCCTTGCTATAAAACTTACAGGCATCTCTACCCCAGAAATTTGAGGGTAATCTTGCATAACGATAGGAATCTCAATCGACTCCGCGAGACGATAATAATACCCAAACAAAGCATCTAAGTTAGCCTTAGCCATGGATGGGGCTGAGACCATTACGGCAGAGGCCCCAAGGCTTTCTGCTTCCTTGCTTCGATCTATTACGGCTTTTGTGCTATCAGCTGTAGTTCCCAAAGTGACTGGGAGCCCTTGAGAATTTTCCAAGATGGTCTCTGATACTTTAGCCCTTTCAATATCGGTAAGACGAGCTGATTCGCCCATTACACCCAAGCCGACTATTCCTGTGCAACGTGATTTTTTTGCGTGTTCTACAAGTCGCGGGATAGATTCGAAATCTATTTGTTCGTCGTCAAAAAACGGGGTCGCAAGCATCCAGTGCATGCCATAAAATTTATCAACCAAAATTATGGTCTCCTTTACTTAGGTTTCTTTTTCCCTTTATCCTAGTTTACGACTCTGATCCTATGATTTTCGCTGTCGGCTATATACATCATGCCAGTAGAGCTTGTTACTACGCCGTGCGGTCTGGATAATCCCGCCTCCGTGGCTTTCTTGGAGTCTCCATGTGGACCTATAGTACCTCCCGCGATCGTATATATATGGAGAGAGGTCATGTCGATTATCCTTATGGCATGGTTTTCAGTATCCACAACTAGTAAATTACCGTCTTTGGTACATCTTATTGCCTTTGGACCATTGAATGTCGCCTTTAAGGCAGGCCCGCCATCTCCAGTGTATCCCTTCTCCCCTGTCCCTGCGATTTTCGTAATGATTCCCTCTGTATTCACTTTGCGGATTGTGTTTCCCTCACGTTCGCAAATATAGGTGTTCCCACTATCGTCCACACATACCGCACGGGCTCCAAATATGCCCGCTTGAGATGCGGGTTCCCCGTCACCTGTATGTTCTTTTGCTCCGGTTCCCGCGAAGGTTGAAATAATGCCATTGTTTAAATCCACCTTACGTACCTTTTGGTCCTTTATATCTGCTATTAAGAGCCCCCCTCTCCCATCCAGGAAGCAATCGTTTGGTTCCATCAAAGGGGATTCAACTGCTTTAATATTATCCGGCCCAGAACCTGGTTTTCCTGTACCTGCAATTGAACTGATTATTCCGGTCTCCGATGAGATTTTTCGGATGCAAGGATTGAATCTCTGGCATATGTAAACATCACCATTAATGTCTGCCTGGATAGCGTAAATCTCATCTATGCTAGCCTCTGTTGCTAGTCCACCATCACCTGTATGCCCTTGGATTCCATTCCCGGCGAAATTCTTGGTCTTTCCTGTTGTTATATCTACTGACCTGATTCTAAAATTAAAGCAGTCTGCAACATAAAGTATTTTCTCGGTGGGATCTAAATCTACGTGGAAAGGGTCGTTAAGTTTTTCATCCTGCGCGAAACCTACGTCGCCGGTATAGCCCTTCGACCCAGTTCCCATAAAAGTTGATATTGTGTTTCCCATAAAATTCCCCCTTTGAATTACAGAATCCCACTTGGGTTTATAGTGGTTCCTATTTTAGGGCCACTCGTTATGCTAATGTTTAGGTCTCTGAAATTACTATGGGAAACAGGATTGTGTCAAAGGACTTACCCCAGTAAAGTAGAAAGACTATGAATAAAATCACTTTGTTAACATCATTTTTGCTACTTCTCGCTATGATATCCCTACTCGCCAGTTGTGGGGGAAAAAATACGGAAGATGCTTCTTCGGAGCAGGAATCAACACAAGTCGATCAAAAGTCTGCTGGAGATAAGAAAAACATGGTTTCGCCCAGCCCAACCCCTTCTTCTGTCTTAGGTTCCGTTCAACCTGAAAATGAACCCTCTCCTGAAGCTGATCCTAAGCTTCCCAAAGTAAAACTTGAATCCATAAATCTTATGAATATGGCTATAGATAAAGGATATTCATCTGAAGCCTCCCTGAGTATGAATATAAATGTTTCTTTTCCTGGATATATCCAAGACCTTCCTTTGTCTATGGAAGGGTATGTATTAGATTCTCAGGACTTTTCTGGTGTCATGGAGGTTGATCAAAATGATCGTAAGGAAACAACCGAAGTAATATCAATCCAAAACAATACCTATGCTCTTTATCATGGTCATGCTGCTTGGCAACAAGTTCCGTCACTTAATAGGACCATAAATCCTCCAACGCTTATTGATGTGATTAGAAGAAATTTAGAGGAATCGTCTATTGTTGGTGACAAATCAACTAAGATCCCAGGCCAAACCCACGTCAGGTCATCAATTTCATCTTCCGTACTAGGTGAGTTGATCCCACTATTGAGAGCATCCACGGGAATTTTAACTGTTGATCTTTTCATAGATGCTGAATCAGGATATCTTCTTAAATTAGCTGTTGACGGGAACGCGAAGAGTGGTCCCAATACTAAGGGCCCCAACGGAGAAGATCTTAACGTCCGATTTACGGCGGATCTTGAATTGTCTGAATTTGGAAAAAAATCTGCTGTTGTTGCCCCAAAATTGCCGCCTGAGCCTGTTTCTATGCAATGGCAGTTACCGCCAGATATGACTATTAATATTGATAAAGATTACAAGGCAACGATAACGGTATTTGGCAGAGGAGACATTGTTGTTGATCTTCTTGAAAATGAGGCACCAATGACTGTCAATAACTTCATTTTTTTGGCAGAGCAAGGTTATTATGATGGTGTGACTTTCCACAGGGTTATTCCGGGTTTCATGGCGCAAAGTGGTGATCCCACAGGAACTGGTTCAGGTGGTCCCGGGTACATGTTCAATAATGAGCTTCATCCCAATGCCCGACATGACGTGCCAGGGATTCTTTCAATGGCTAATTCAGGAATGTCAAATGGGTCTGGGACAAATG
>CAZUHE010000129.1:0-3659 GCA_964620395.1 uncultured Dehalococcoidia bacterium | reverse complement strand
AGGGATGCTAACAGGGTCCATTTGAAGGGGGCATATACACCGAATTTTCGCACCATGAAGGAACTGGCTGGATTTGTAAAAAACCTTATAAAGCGATTTGCGGAAAGTAGTATACCTACATGAACTATGCTCAATTCCCAAAACTCGGGCCTTGCAGGCATCACAACATAAAGCATGGCATCTCCAAGTAACGCCGCTGCTACTGCAAGACTAGTAACCAATACTGGCAGAGGGGCGAGGCTTTTCAAATTGATACCTTTATGACAGACCCAACCATTAAATCTTCGCCCGAATACCTTCTTCAGTAGCCTCTATGGGTACTGGATCTATAACAAAATCGGGCCCTATACCTCTCCTAGCATGCATAGCTGTTCCCAATAATACCCATTCCCCTTTCCAATTAATTAGTTGACTGGCATATGGTATTAATTTGGAGTCCGAGGGAAATATCTCTCCAGTCCCATACATCTTAAAAGGTCCCATCGGGGATTCCGACACCATTGAATAGTCCGCATTACCAAACTCATGGCCTGGGTGCTGATTCTTAAAATCATCGAGTAGCCACCCAGTCGATGTGCAAAAATTCAGATAATAAAGATTCCCAATCTTATATACCTGTGGAACCTCCATCCGTTTTGCCACAGCATCCGTTTTTACGGGAGGTTCAATATTCCAGTTCAACATATCATTCGTCCACGCGAGTCCTACCGTGCCAACAGAACTCACATCGTTTTTACTGGGAGCAGCACATACGTAGTGGTAAACACGATCATCCATCTCGACCATAAAAGGATCACGCCATGTTCCATCCATCTGGTATATATCAGGATCTGCCTCGCTTACGGGGTTATCCTCATATTTAATCCAGTTATACAGATCATCAGAAACAGCCACCCCCACCCGTTGAATATTGCTTTGGCGTCGTTCCCGTGGTGGTACCTCATATTTTCCAAAATCCTGAGCATTATACGCCATCCAAAATCTACCATCTCTCTTTATAACAGATCCTGTAGATAGCTTATGGCCATCCCATTCTCCCGGCATGCCTCTCGACATAGCAAGCCCCACAAATTCCCAGTCCACAAGGTTAGTGCTGACCGCATGACCCGTATCCCAATGCAAGCCACGTTCATTGAGAGAAGTAGAGTCAGGTTGAGTTAGAAAATAGCAATGAGCAGTACCATCATCGACGTAATACCAAGCATCCCCTATATATCTCCCTGGAATTTTCAGCATATAGCATGTCCTCCTTATCGGTAATCAAACACTTAGATACGTCTCAATTTACCAAATGTGGCAAGAGTTACGACCGCCAACAACAATAATGCTCCTCCGTGGAAGGTCAAAGCCATAGTTATCCCCAGTAAAGATGCTAGAGCACCAATTTCAAGATTCCCCACGGGTGATATACCTATTGCTGTTGCCCATGCACCCATAATTCTCCCTCTCAAATCATTAGGAACTAATCTTTGCATAAGAGTCTGAGAGAACAAATCAGAAAGGGCCATCATCCCACTGAGAATCACAATGGCGACGATTGCTATATAGACCGATGGGGCAAACCCTAAAAGCATAACCGCAATGCCAAAAACATGCAGGACTACTATGAATGCAATTCCCTGATACCGAATCTTACCAACGAATGATATCAAGGCGATCGCTATAATACCTCCCGCCGCAGAAAACGCGTTTAGAATACCTAATCCTTCTGGACCCAAATCCCAAACGTCACGAGCAATGCTAGGCATCAGGACATTTGGGGTAAAGCCGCATAACTCCACTAGCATAACAATAACAACCAAGGCTGCCACTGTGTGGTTGCGCACCAATTCTTTCCAGAATTCAGACAAACCTGTCAAAATGTTCCCCGACCCAGATGGTGCGTTTTGGCCACTGGACTGGATCATTCCCACAATAATGAACGCGATACAACAACCACCTGTTATGACAAAATATCCAGCTCCAGGTCCCCATGCAGAAAGAGCAAAACCTACGGCTAATGATCCTGCGAGGCCACCGCATCGCACGGACAAACCTACCAAAGACATCCCATTAAGTCCGTGCTCATGACCTACCAAATCAAAAACCAAACTCTGTTTAGTAGTATTCAGCATCATATGTGCAGCGCCAGCTGCCGCTGGAATAATCAACAATTGCCAGAGTTGGGCTTTACCCGAAACCAACAATAATCCCATTACCAGAGTTACGATAGCAAATAAGGCTATCAGAGTCCGCATAAGGCGACGCCTGTCTACCAAGTCAGCAACTGCGCCTCCGGTTATTCCCAAGAAAAAACCTGGTGCATGTCTTATGGCCATGGCGACACCAACCATAAAAGGGGAGTCGGTTAATTCCAAGACAACCCAACCCAACACCACGTTTTCTCCACGAGCCATGCTTTCAAAGAAAGTTGCGGCCAGCAACATCCTAAAGTCCCGCAATTGCAAGACGGGCGAACGAGACATTATGTTCATCATACGGCTAAGAAAACCTTCTAGTTATATCAGGACTTTCTATGCCGCCACTCCCGCTACATCATCCTGTACAACAATTTTTTTAGGAAGTATCACTAAGTAGTCTAGGTAGGTGTCACAACTACTTTATTTCCTCCCAAAATTCAATCCAACTATTGGGACCATCAGAGTCATCAAGCAATTGCCTAAACTCATTGTAAATACCGCCCATATCAGGAAATACATTGTCTTCCCGATAGGGAGAGTCAATTATTTCTGTGGACCAGTGCATGTAAATACGGTTCAACTCATCCTTTGGACAAGGAACAGTACCACCATTGAAATAAACCTTACATTTAGATCTTTGTCCCGATTCGGTATATATATCTGCTATCTTTCGAAGCAATAACGCAGCTTGCCTAGCCTGACCTGGTTTAGCTTTATAAGTTCTTCTAACGCTATACATTTTTATCCTTTTTATCCGGGCACCGCGCCATGTTGATACCATTCAGCTGGTTCTTCTCCGGGCTCAGGCAGAATTTTGCCGGCTTCCATTGTCCATGACGCAGGAGCCTCACTTATATGACCACTGATATCTTCAGGGGCGACACTGGCAATCTCACAAAATTTTTCCATTAACCCTTCAAGGATTTGCTGCCTCACTTCAGGTGGTCTGCCGGCCCTGTTTCCTCCTGCAATGAAATATTCAGTGTCATATTGGAGAGTACCGTTGCCATGTGAATCGAATATATCAGCCCTTTCTATAGATTCAATAAATATAACCTGCACGAAACTTCTGGGTGCAGCAGATATGCCACAGTGCACATCGGTGAAAGCCTTGGCTATTTTATGTCTTTGCTCATAATCTAGTGAATCTTTTGGGATTAGGCATCTATATAATGGCATCACATGATCTCCTGTTTTATTATGATTATCCCTTCCAACTTTGATCCCTCGCAGAAACTACCAGCTGCTCTTCAGTAGTACCTGAAATATCATACCAGTGGTCTCCTATTTCCCGTAGCAATTTGGCTCTGGTAGCACTACTACATCCATCAGGTATCAGACCTCTAACCAAAGAAGTTGTGGATGGTTCCCCACCACGGAAGCCATACCCTTCAGGAACCTCAATCCAAATAACGTTTACGGGCCCTTGATCTCGTCCCAACACTTGGTTACACACAATCTCAATCGCTTCGGCCAATA
>CAZUHE010000128.1:0-3683 GCA_964620395.1 uncultured Dehalococcoidia bacterium | reverse complement strand
TCAGCATTTAAAAGAGATCTTGGGGCATATATAAGCCCTAGGGACATTACACAGTTGTTTCAAAAGAGCATTGATGTGGCAAATATTGAAAATGAATATGGAGTGCCATGGCAAGTTGTATATGGCATAAGTAATAACGCCCGTGCGTTTTGGTCTTTGGCAAACGCTAGACAGATTTTAGGATACAGTCCGGAGGACGATTCAGAGGTCAAGTTTAGATCAGGTGTAGTAGAGATTATTCATGAAGCAGGACGTATAGGTCCAATAGAATAAAAAGTGGAGAAGTATAATTTAGAGAGCCTTATTTCTGAGGTGTCGAGAGATGTATCGATTGATGAGGGTGAAGAGGGGATCAGAAATATCCTCGTTAATATATACAGATTTGGTCCGATTCCTATTCATGAATTATCTGCAAATGTTTCTATTGCGGTACCGGTAGTTTCGGCAGTTAGGCGTGTTCTAGAGAAGATAGGAGTTTGTGAAAGGAGGGGAGGAGTGGTTCTTACCTCGAATGGTAGAGAGATTCTTGAATGTGGGAGTATTACAAGCAGATTACCTAAACTTGTGTCGGGTTATCGAATGGCGGATTGGATTTACCCGTTAGTAGAAAAAATATTGGATATACAAAAGGGCAGGCCTTCACCTGACTTTTCTTTGGATCAGTCACATGTTGAAGCAACGAGCTTAGCCTTAAGAGCGGCATACTTACATGACAACGATTCAGTCGAAGGAAGAAAAATAGCATTTGTGGGTGATGATGATCTGACGAGCTTGGCATTGGGCATTTTTATGTCAGAATTTGGAATAAAAACATCAAAGATAACGTTGTTTGATGTGGATAAAAGGATATTGAAATTCGTAAGGGAAGCGTCCATTGAAATTGGTCTGGACATAGAAACTGTAGAATGCGATTTACGTGGTGGCATTCCTATACATCATAGGGAAAACTATGATGTATTTTTTACAGACCCCCCCTATACAGTGGATGGTTTGCGATTATTTGTAAGCTCAGGAGTTTCTATGCTTATGAGTGGCGTAGGCAGGAAAGCTTTTGTATCGTTTGGTCCCAAGTCTCCAGATCGAATGCTTGAAGGGTTTGGCGCTATTTTGGAAATGGGTCTGGTGGTTCAAGAAATGACGCCACATTTTAATAGATACGTAGGTAACCAAATGAATGCCGGATCCAGTACCATGGTGCGTTGCGTGACCACGAGGGATTCTAAACCATTGAATAATATTGACATAGGCAATATTTATACTGCGGATCAAAAGTAGTCCCAATAGAAAGTAGTAAGAATGTTTTCTGATTTCAGACTGATTTCACCTTCAGATAATGGTTATCTAAAGGATATGTTTGCTTTAGGAGGAAAGGAATCCTGGTGTTATTTCCCACCTTTTCTGAATCTTTATAGTCTTTTGCCTTCGAGACCAGTATATATATATGAGCAGCACTCATTCACAATTATTGCTCAGAAAGTGACGAATAGACGTGAAGAACGTCTGGATCTGCTTATACCTCCAATATCTCTTAATGATAATTCAGTTGACTGGTTAAATGAGGTTATAAATTACCTGACTACACATACTAGACAGTCTGACTTACGGATTTTATGGGTGGATGAGTCAGATCTAGAATTTCTTTCTAAGCGATTCGGGGACTCCCTGAAATATAAGCTTAAAGATAGAGATTATTTCTACGAGCCTCAAAAAATTTTTGATAAGAAAGGTAGAGAATTTAGAGACCTAAGAAAAAAGATAAACAGGGTTAAAAGACTACATCCAGTCTTTAATGAAATTCAATCCCAGGATTTAAAGTCAGCCGAAAACCTACTGAAAGATTGGAGAAAAAACCAAGGAAGGAAAAGAGATTTTCTTTTAGATTGGGGTTATACCATGTCTTCTCTCAAGAGATTTCATGAATTTACTAGATCCGAACTAAGTGGATGGCAGGTTAGCGTATCTGGTTCTCTTAGAGGATTTGCGTTGACTGGGCCTATAACCAATAAGGTCGGATGTTTCTTCGTGGTAAAAACGGACACTCAAATTGATGGATTATCGGAATATTTGAGGTGGAAAGTTTTTTCTGAATTGTTAGATTACTCCTTAGTTAATGATGCAGGTGACCTTGGTTTACCCGGATTGCGTCAACATAAAATGAAAATGAGGCCTTCTAGAATAGACAACGTTTATTCAGTCAATCTGACCCGTAGAGGGTCTTAGAAATATGAATAAACGTTGTCTACCACATTAGCTGAAGTATTTTATCGGCCGTATGTGGAGATGTTTTCCTCTTCTTTTGTAATCATCTCTAATAATGATGGTTGTCCGTTCTCACTGGCTTCCATCGCTCTGGTTAGAGCTGGGCCTATTTGATCTGGTGTATGTACCCTTTCTCCATAAGCTCCGAGGCTCTTTGCCGTATCAGAATAAATACCACCCAATTCGTTGCTCTTCCAGTGTTCTGTTGCGTGTGGGAAATGATCATAGTAGTGAGTCATAACCCCGTTGTTCAATACTACTGTAATTGTTCCTAGTTCTGATCTTGCTGCGGTTTCCAGATCTAATCCTGACATTCCAAATGCAGCGTCTCCCATGACGTTAATGACTGTTTTTGTCGGTTCTGCGAGTTTCGCCCCAAGAGCGAGTCCTAAACCGTATCCCAGCTGAGTAGATTTGCCCCAGCCTATGTATGAACGAGGTTTCAAGGCTGGCCAAAAAGGCACTAGTTGATTTCTTGGGTATCCTGAATCGTGAGTCACTATAGAATTTGCAGGATCGACAGTTTTCATCATCTCGTTGAAGACCCTATATGGGCTCATGGGGGTTTCGTCGGAATTTAGCCGAGGTCCCCATTCTTTCATAAACTCTTCCTTTATCTTTGCTATTTCTGCCTTGACACCGTGAACGTCTCCACGTCCGTGTTCTCCTACTTGTGACTTGGTTTCCTCAATCAATTGCTGCAGGACAAGTTTAGCGTCTCCTACTGCTCCATACTGAACTCTGTTGTCCCTGTTTAGATCATCAGCGGTGTTAGTAACTTGTGCTTTGGTTACATTTTCTGGCATAGCAGCGGTAAATGTATTTATTGCGAAGCTAGTGCCTATACCCAGTATGAAGTCGGAGGTCTGTAAGAACCTGTCAACCATTAGTGTTCCAGTATTACCACCTGTTCCCAGGGCTAATTCGTGATCTTCAGGGAAAGCGCTTTTACCAGCCAAACTCGTCATTACAGGCACATTCACCAATTCAGCAAATTCTATCAACTCATCCCATGCTTCTGCGTATAGTGCGCCCTGCCCCGCAACTATCATAGGTTTATTTGCCTTTAATAATGCGCTCACGATATCCCTAACATCTTCGGCCACTGCTAGAGACTTATATGTTTTAACTGGTTCATAGCTTTCAATATCTGCTGGAACTTCAGCACTTCCCACGTCTCCTGGTAGTTCCAATAGAACAGGGCCTGGACGTCCGTGGCGTAATTGAGTGAAAGCCCGGCTAACCATTTCGGGAATTCTTTCTACGGTAGTAATTCTGCCAGCCCACTTGGTTATGTGCTGATAATTAGGTACTGAATCAAAACCCGGGTGGACACCAACTCTTTTATTACTGGAACCTCCAGGAATAACTAGAATTGGAACATTATCTGCGTAAGCTTGTGCTACACCGCCAAATGCATTTTC
>CAZUHE010000127.1:1377-3700 GCA_964620395.1 uncultured Dehalococcoidia bacterium | reverse complement strand
AGAAAAGCCCTCCCATAGGGGCGCCCCCGAGGCCGATGCGTGTAACCTTAAGGCCAGTTGAACCAAGCTCCATAGTTTCCAACGGATTCATACTACTTCCTTACACAGATTTTCTTATTCCATTAATTGCTTAAGTGTATTATGCTCTTCTCAAGACAATTACACTGTAATCTTAATAGTTAATTTAGTAAATTGGTTACATAAACAGCAACATTTAAATCAAACCAAAAGGTGGGAAAGGTGTCAGAAACTATAACTGTTTACACACATCCAGATTGCACATATTCGGATGCACTCAAGGAAGAATTAAATGACTTGGCTGTAGATTTCGAGGAGGTTAATTTAGCCCTCCACCCTTCCGAATGGGAAAAACTTGAAGAATTAACAGGCGGGGAAAGAATCACTCCAGTAATGGTCACTGGTGAAACCGTAGAAGTTGGGTTTCACGGCGTTGGTTGAAGCTTCTAATAACGTGAAACCGTGAGTTTCACCAACACCTCACTTACTGACCGCCTCCCACACATAAAACCGGGTTGAATAGGGTTATGATGTGGTTTCGAAGAATTATTGCCGTTGTACTCGCACTTCTGTTATTTGTAATTATTAATGTTTCTATCATGGCAGAACGAACTATATCCGCGGGAACCTCTAAAAATATTTATGTAGAAACTTTACGTAAAGCCGACGCTTATACATTTATCCGGACAGAGATACCTAAAGCTTTATTATCTGATTTGAAAGACCTTAATGGAAGCAATGACGTTCAAAATATCTTGAAAGATATCGGAGTTTCAGACCAAGAGATCCTGAATACGTTAGACAGACTGAGTTTGCATTTACGTGTACAGGAAAAAGTTGAAAATAGCCTGGAAAACGTCACCGATTTCTTGACTATGGAAACAGACAGTTTTGAAGTAACTATTTTTGACCCTAAATCCTTAAGCCGTGAAGTTTCAAAAGAAACGAATACATTGATCAGAGACAGTGACTTAAGAACTCTGATACTTCGAGAAGTAATAGCACCAAACATAGCAACCATCGACAAAAAGGAATTGCCTTTAAACATAACCATAACCAACGAAGAAATGATGGAAATATCCCAGCATGTTATCACTCAAAAATGGTTATATGAGGAACTGGAGAAAGCTGTCGACGCTATCGTCCCTTATTTATTTGGCACAAGCCAAACATTTTCCGTATCGGTAAAGTTGGACGACAGAGTGTATATCTTTTCAGAAAAGTTGAAGGATATATTGCAAAACAAGGACATTGATCAGCCAATCCTAGATCAAATATCTGCATCTGCCATCCCCATGGTCATGCAAAACCAGAATAACATCCCCAATAAAATAAGGTTCTCGGAAGATGATGCGAAACTTCTGATATCTCAATCATTATCAGAACAGTGGATCGAAAAAACGATAGACGATCTACTGACTCAAATAACCGATTACCTTGTTGGGAGATCCGAATCATTTGATATCAAGATGAAAATTTCGCCAATCAAGCAAGATTTATTGTTTAATCTAGAAAAAAGTATAAAGCAACGTACACATTCATACTTACAAAATATTCCCCAATGTCGAGAAAATACATTGGCGGACACCAATTACACTTACACGAATAAATTGCCCGAATGTTTACCAGAGAATCCTGTTATCAAGAGTAGAATAGAATCTGAGATTGTTACCAGAGTTGAATCAATAATGGAACCTATGGTAGCGACAGTATCACATTCAATCCCTGATGAAATATCCTTCACAGAAACAGACTTACGATTGTTAGACTCATCAGGGATAATCCCTCGAACTCGCAATATAATCACTAATGGTTGGACATTCAGTGACAGGGATTTGGAAGATTTTTTCTCTGAACGTAATGATCGGCAGACTTACGATCAAATATTATCAACTAGATCTGTAATTAAAAACAGCTCAACTTTCACTGATAAAGACCTAAGGGGTAAAAACGGATATACCAAATCTTCAGGAATATCTAATTACTCTGACCTAGAAAACATCAGGCAACTAGTAAACAAAACAAAGACATTTAAAACACTACTGTTCATACCCGTCATTTTATTCGCTATATTAATAGCGATTCTAGGTGGGGGAACTTGGAGATCACGAGCATCGTGGGGATTGCTGGCGATTGCTGTCTCATCAGCAATAACGTGGATTATATGGACCTATATACTCCCTCCATATATTTATGAAACAGTTAGCAAAGTGATCAATGATGAATTCATCCGCATTTCTGAAACAGAGTTACGCGACTTTCCCACAACAACATCTATTTTATCCAGCCATATTAATTTGATTGC
>CAZUHE010000127.1:0-1277 GCA_964620395.1 uncultured Dehalococcoidia bacterium | reverse complement strand
AATGTCCAAGTCTTCTTTTGGCCAGTGTGGAGTCAAAGGGTTCCCATACTTTTGCGATTCCTCTCCGGCCAGTATCAGGTTCTTTAATGAACCGACATCAGGCTGCCTACCCTGCAAAAGATTCTTTAAAAAAAGCGCACACTGCTCATCCTCATCAGACCTGACTTTGCCTTCCAAACCCATTGCAATTAAGTTGACTAATTTGGGATCATGCGCTTTGATCGCTGCGACTGTCGCCGAAGCAACTACAAGAGACCCGCCGTATATGACGTCAGAATTAGCAGCATTGACTGCTCCAACTGTACCAGCTCTTGTAGATTGTATTATCGTTTTACCTTCAAAATCAGCGTCAAGAATATCTTTTGGAGAGTTACCAAAATCAAACCCTTCCGGCCTCTGGCCTCCTACCTCACCCATCAGTAAACTACCAAATCCTTGCCGCTTCAGATACAGAGCTTCTTCAATCTCTGACACCAATATGATTTTTTCCGCCCCTCTTTGAAAAGCTATCGCCTCAGTTGTAAAACAACGAAGCACATCAATAACAACTGATATTCCCGAAGCCTCCTTAGCTCCTACCAATAGACTGGCAATTTTTATTTCCAAAGAAATTACCTCAGATTTTCCGGTAGTTTAAATGTTATATTTTCCTCTTCTCCCCCCATTGGAACAACTTCATCAGGGCTCAAGTATTTAATAATTTCTTCTACTAAAACTTCAGGAGTAGAAGCTCCCGAAGTAATGCCGATGTTATCGAGGCCTTTCAACCATTCGGGGTTCAATTCATCGACCCCATTTATTAAGTATGACTTTACATTTGCTGACTCTGCCACGTCTCGTAGTCGATTGCAATTGGAACTATTCTTAGATCCAATAACCAGCATAACGTCAACGTTTTTTACTATTTCTTTTACCGCATTTTGACGATTAGTCGTAGCGTAACAGAGATCATTTCGCACTATAACATCGTCAAAGGAATTTTTTATGTTACCAATTGACATGTCTGTATCATCGACTGAAAGCGTGGTCTGTGTAATTACTGCAACTGGAACATTCTTCGACCATTCTGGCGGTACAAATTGCTCCCTATCATCGACAATTTCCATATCCGCCTGCCCCATCGTTCCTTTGACTTCCTGATGTCCTTTATGCCCCACAAGAACGATTTTACGACCTTCTTTGGCATATTTTTTTGCTTCATTATGAACTCTGATAACCAATGGACAAGTGGCATCTATTACTTCTAAATTTCTATCATGTGCCTTAGTAAAATCTTC
>CAZUHE010000126.1:0-3713 GCA_964620395.1 uncultured Dehalococcoidia bacterium | reverse complement strand
GGCAAGCCCAGTTTCCCCAAAAAAGACGTTGAGGTGTGTGAAGCGGTCCGGGACGCAGTTGGAGACGACATAGTGCTGATGTTAGACCCTTGGAGTGTATACACCTACCAGGAATCCATAATGGTGGGTCGTCAACTGGAAAAATTAGACTACTACTGGCTCGAACATCCCATGGATGAACGGAGGATGGAACCCTACAAGCAATTAACCAGAGAATTACAAATAAACATACTGGGGCCGGAACTGGAACCCGGGAGTGTTTACAGCAGGGCCAATTGGGCATTTCAGAGGGCATCAGACATGGGGAGAATTGACGTAACCTTCGGAGGTATCACTGGCAGTAGAAAAGCCGTAGCAATGTATGAATCCCTGGGAATGCAATGTGAGATTCACATTGGTGGATTTGGGAACCTTGCAATCTTGGGATCCACAACGGAAGAGCAGTGTGAATATTACGAACGAGGATTAACAACACCTGACGAAGACCGGGATGAATGTCCCGTATTTTTGAACAAACCCTGTGACCCATTGGACATGGATGGATATGTTGGAATCCCACAAGGGCCCGGATTAGGTATTGAACCGAACTGGGACTATATAAAAGAAAACTTTTTACCTGAAACAAGTAGCCCAAATGTACAATTTGAGGGATAGCATACTGCCATTACATCGTAACAAATACAAACATTTAACAAGGTCATAGAAAAAAGGCATTGCTCACTTGAGCAATGCTTAGTCAAAGCGCAACCCTCTTCCTTTGCCAGACAAGTAATTCATTTTGGTATTTGCAACAGCGGGATGCATAGGTTTCTCAGAAACGATTTCAACATCATCTCCAACGCATATTTCCCCCAAAGTTCTGGGGATAGCATTTTGCCCAAAAAATACCCCGTTCAGACCTAATCCTTCACCATATCTTGTCTTAACTAGGCTTGCCAACGGTTCATTTGAAGTAGAAACACCCATATCTTGATCAACAGTGGTTATCTTACAGCGACTACACGGCTTCACAAATTCCAGTACAACACCGGATATATTGACACTATGAATTACGTCTTCTTTAAAAGGAGTCAATCCATCCAGAACAATATTCGGCCTGAATCTTTCCATGCCGATGGTGACACCCGGTGGTATAAAGTCTTGAATCTCGACGAGAGATTCCACATTAGTCACATGCAGCGGGAATCCATCAGCCAGACTTACCTGATCTCCCTTGGTGGAATATAAAGGGTCAGCGTATCGGGCAAAATCATCCGATATCTTCACCAGCCGACATTGTTGTTGCATATAGTCCGAAAACCATAATGCTGCTTCATCTCCTGCATTGAGGACTGATAATTTATCGCCCCAAACTTCGACGTTAACCTCATACGGGGAGAGATTTTCATCACCCACCACAAGTGTTTCACCATCCGGTGCCTTAAATTCAATCCGTGAATCACCTCGGTAAGTAGCTTGAACCAAAGCCAATTTGCCGCAACCCCTGTCACGTTGAGTTAGAAATCGACCTGTATTTGGGCCACCGTCCCTGACCAGCATCCACAATCTATCACCCTCTGGGCCCCGGCTCGTTATTTTCAGTTTTTCTACCTGCCCAGCCCTTCCGGATTTAAGGGGATAAACATAACAAGCAGCAACCTTATAAGCCACTTATCCACCTGGGTTTCCGTCTTGTAGGCATAGTGCAAACAACTTTGGTCTCAGGGATCATATCAACCTTTTCATCCCGAACCGGCATATTAGCGTTTTATCACCGAAAGCCCTCTATCGATACCCTGTAAGGCCCACGTCGCCCATTGCATAGTGAAAAATTTAAAGCCTTTATCAACAAAGAAATTGGGGTCCATGTCGGGAGGTATAAAGTACATTCCGGGAACGACCCCGTGGGCTTTACAGGCCGATGCTATTTTATCAAGAGCACGTTGATAGGTATCGCAAGCAAAATCCAGAGGAACTCCTAGTTCAATCGAAAGATCAGATGGCCCCACCAATAGAACATCAATTCCAGGGACACTCAGAATTTCATCAATATTGTCAATTGCGCGTTGTGTCTCAATCATCGGAGCTATCAAAAGATCTCTGTTTACTGTATCCATATAATCTCGATAATCTTTTGTTTCACCCCACTCGCCTCGAACTCCAGCGTTACTGCGATCTCCATCTGGTGAATACTTACAAGATCTAACCATTTCAACGGCTTCTTCCTTGGTATTAACCATTGGTACGACAATACCCCTGGCACCCCTATCCAAAGCAAAGCAAATGACATCTGCACGGTTTGCACTTACACGAACAATGGGTGCGGCTTTTTTACCACTCATCGCCTGTATTGCTCTTTCATACTGTTTAACTTCTACAACTGCATGCTGTGAGTCAAAAAGAATGAAATCAAGGCCAGAGTCAGCCAACATAGCCATGTTGTCCTCAAATACAGAACCCCCTGTACCAACAACAGTTTTGCCAGCCTTTAAATCATCTTTTACTGAATTCATTTCCACTCCATCCCTTATGTTGGTTTTTACTTTTCCGCATTGTCAGGCATCCATGCGGGCTCGTCAACGTCTATCAATGATAAGTTTTATGTCTTTAGTTACAAACTGAATTATCCTATTTATTTTCGTTCGGTAATATTTGATTCATTCAAGTGTTTTTAGAATCAAAAGCTATCTTTCTCAAAGTAACAAGCAAAGGCCTGTTACACTAGTGGTTTGATAGAACAAACCCCATTGAGAGAATATATGGATTTTAAAGAAGTACTAAAATATGCCATGCGCGAGTATATGGATGACCTGAAAAACACATTGTCAGGACTTTCAGAAAAAGAGCGCCGATACCAACCGAGTAATGAAGCACATCACATCGATTTTGTCGTGTGGCATATGGCACGTGTAGAGGACGCCCATCTCCATCGCATGATCCAAAACAAAGAACAAATTTGGATAAGAGAGGGATGGGAAGAACATTTTGGTATGAAAGGAGCAGGAACTGGCTTCGGATATACTACCGAAGATGTCGTAACACTACCGAAGTTCGATATAACCCAAATGTTGGAATATTATGATGCCGTGAGGGCGGAAGTCTTCGACTTCATCGATAATTTAAGTTCTTCAGATTTGATTGTTGAACTAGATGAAAAACGTAAGTCCACTTTTAACACTCCTGGCAAAACTCTAGGCCACCTGATAGTGGAGGAAGCCGAACACACAGGGCAAATAAGATACCTCAGGGGTATTCAAAAAGGTATAAACAAGTAAATACAGTAAAAGACGAAATAACAGCATTTGCCTATGATGAATGACGAAAAGAACATAAACAGCCTTATAAAGGTTGATAACCTATGGAAAGTTTTTGGCGATAATCCATCAATCGCCCTAGAACATGAAAACCTAGATAAATCTCGAGCAGATATACAATCAGAATTCGGACAGGTTGTAGCTCTTCGTAACATTTCATTTAATGTCGCAAAAGGCCAAACATTTGTCGTTATGGGGTTGTCCGGTAGTGGTAAGTCAACTCTTGTAAGATGCTTGATTCGTCTCATCGATTCCACTTCCGGAAACATACACATAGACGGACAAGATGTAACCGCCTTCGACGATGTTCAATTGAGAGAATTCCGGCGAACAAAAATATCGATGGTGTTCCAAAATTTTGGCTTATTGCCGCATCGCAATGTCATCGACAACGCATGTTACGGACTGGAAATCAAAGGA
>CAZUHE010000125.1:0-3799 GCA_964620395.1 uncultured Dehalococcoidia bacterium | reverse complement strand
CGATACCCAACCGTCCTCTGTGACATGTTGGTATCGGCCCATTCCAAAAATGCTTTTTCCACGTCAGGTTCCCATATAGCTCCCGGCGTATCGCCAAACGTTATTGTTTTAACCCGTTCAGGGAATTTGGCCGCGAATCCTGTAGCAGTTATACCTCCCATTGATTGTGAAACAAGATGGGCAGTATCAATATTCAACGCGTCGAGTAGACCCTCGAAATCATCTGTAAATTTTTTTATGCCCAGTTCAGGATCATTTGTCGAATGCCCAAATCCTCTATGGGAGAAGGTCACGCAACGGTAATTAGAAGAAAAATAAGTAATTTGGTTGAACCAAGATAGCAGATTTCCTCCTGCGCCATGAATAAATACTATGGTTTCCCCATCTTCTGGGCCGTATTCCTGATAATCTATGTCTATTGAATTAACTCTAATTTTTCCCAATGTTTTTTTACCTCTTATAAGGCATTTCTATATCTGGATTATCTTTAAAATATTGTGCCTGACGCCACCCAAAGTCGTCCTGCAGTTGAACAGTTAGGCCTCCGTCTACGGGAAGAGCATGACCGGTTATAAACGAGGCACAATCTGATGACAAAAACGCTGCCGCATTCCCAATATCTTCAGGAACTCCAGTCCTCCTCACGGGATATTGATCTTCAAAAAAATTTAACCCTCTTGCGTTGTTCTTCCAGGTGGATTCAAAAATGCGTTCCGTAACTATATGACCCGGACAAATTGCATTTACTCTTATACCCACCTCTCCATAATCAACCGCCATTTGCTTCGTCATCGCGATCACTGCTGCTTTCCCGGCTTCATATGTTAAGGCTTTTTTAGCGACAAGTAATCCATGGACGGAGGATATATTTACGATTGACCCGCCACCAGCTTCAACCATAAGAGGAATAGCATACTTGCAGCCCGCATAGACACTTGTGACCAAGGCACGAATATCATTGGACCATCGATCTTCGTCAACTTCCAAAACACCTCCCTGCTGCCCATCGGCTGCGTTATAGGCATTATTGACTAAAATATTAAGGGAACCCCACTGATTCTTGGCCTCATTAACCATATTTTTAAGTGCTTGATAAGAAGTAACATCAACTTCAAAAGGATATGCGGTCCCTCCATCATTTTTTATCCGCTGAGTCATGTTTTCAGCTGCAGAAAAATCGATGTCGGCTATTAACACCTTAGCACCAGAGCGTGCCAGACAACGAGATATTCCTCCACCAACACCCTGAGCTCCACCCGTCACAATTGCCACTTTCTCAGCCAGATCAATCATTTGTACCTTACCTTTTTATTAAGCCGGTTCCATCTCTTAGTTATTTGATTATTGGATAGTTTAAGGGAATTCCTACTGCATCAAACTCATACCTGCTAATATGCCATCTTCCCAGGTTCGCACTCAGTAAATCATCTCGACGAGGACCACAAAAAGCAATGTTAGTCGGAGCCGCCATTAACGTGCCTTCATAGTCTTCTACAAGTATCTCCAGTTCACCGTTTACAGAAAGGCGATATATGCGATCAGGACGATAACACGAGATATATAAATTACCTTCTGTATCAAACGCTATTCCATCTGGAACAGATAACGGAAGTTCAACGACCAACTCAGCCGGGCCAGCGCTACCATCTTCTAAAATGGGAATTCGTTCAATTCTTGGCGAATTTAGGCTAACAACCACATACAGGAAATCTCCTGTTTCAGAAAGAGCAATACCATTTGGAAAGCTTCTTATGTCCTCCGACCAAATCTGGGCTTCTCCATCACTATTGATCTTAAACATACGGCCATTATCTTCCCCCCATTCTCCTGAATCAGAAACATAAAGATTTCCATTTGAATCAAATGCAGGATAATTCGGCGTAAGCATTTTGGTGGATTCTGTGCCATCAGAGTAAACGGATACGTTTCCAGACTGATCGACTTTTTTCACAACACCACCGCTACAAACATAGATATTAAAGTTACCGTCCTGGCAGATACCACCAACAAACGTCCCGACATTTGTAAATTCTTCAAAAGATCCCACGTTTGTATCTATGCGGTATAGTTGTCCTCCTTCACCTCCGGCGTAAGCATATCCATCACAACCCCACGCAACACATTCAGGATGATCAAGACCTTCTCCAAAACCTCCAACGCAGTAGGAAACCGCATCCTGCACATTTAATATCACCATTGTATTCTCCTTTTAAACTATCTATACGCTTGACGTGTCGTCATTCAACATTGAGCAAAATTGACCCCAAATGATCCATTTCCAAAACAGCGGTCGTGGCAGAATCGAGCATTTGGGGAGCAATCATACTACCGGTAATTACAATATCTCCTTTTCTGAGACCAGTTCCTGCTCTCTGCAACGCATTAGCTAACCAGTACAGAGGTTCTGTAGGATGGCCATTAACGTCAGCACCGTAACCAGTACCGACAGATTGCCCATCCAAAGTCAGCTCACATTTGGCCGATTCCAGGTTCGCATTTTGCCAGTTTTTTACTGGTTCTCCGAGAACCACGCCTGATCCACTAATATTTGTTGCAGTTTGTTGTTGAAGTGAGGTTTCTGTAAGAGAAGAACGAGTATCGATTATCTCAAATGCGATAGACAGGGAATCGATCGCATCAAACACCTCGTCTCTCGTAAAGGGGGCACGATTCAATTCGTCGAGTGAACGGCCGACACGTATCGCAACTTCACATTCAATCCCCAATCTCACGAAATCATCCCTTTGCAACCCTGCGGGAGACGTCATCACTCCATCAGAAAAAATCCTTCCATAAACTGGTTCCTTAGCTCCTATGCGTTCCTGCATCACCTTTGTGGAATAAGCAATTTTGTATCCTGCAAATCCTCCTTCGGTGGAAGCCCTGAGGCCCGTGTATGCTTTTTGTATTTGATAAGCATCTTGTAGGTCCATATTTGGGTAATCCACGCCAGTAGACGAAAAAGAAACTTTTTTACGAAACTCTTCATAAAGTTTTGTGCCTACTACAACCAAGTCATTTTCTAGCATCAATCACTCTCCTATCAATTCACAATATATAAGGCGCATGCCACCTATATCTTGTTACAGCACCCACTAATTTATTACAGCATATGACCCTGACTTGATAGATAGCAAATTTATGTTTCTTTCATGTCTACTAAATGAGTGATTTGCGCATCTGTGTAAATCACAGTGTCACTAGCAGTTAAGCATAAATAATGATTAAATCATTGTGTTTTGAAAAACATAGCAACTAATATTTATGATTGGCGCCCTACTACCCCTTTTTATTACGGGTGGCTAATCCTGGGTACCGCCGCTATAGGGGCACTAATCGCTGGCTCAGTAGCCCAAACAGTTTTTGGTGGTATACAAGACTTGATTGGGCAAGAAACTGGTTGGAACCGAAAAACTGTGGCGCTTGCAGCCACCCTGGGAACTTGGACCTCCGGTTTAACAATGCCGTTTATAGGCCGTCTAGTAGATCGTTTCGGTCCGAGATGGATAATGTTAATCGCCGCCAACATGGTAGGAATTGGTTATATCTATCTATCAAATTCAAATACATTGTTTGACTTTTTCTTCGCTTACATCGTAATTCGGGCTGTTGCTGGTCCGAACCTACAAAATGTAGTACCAAGAGCGGTAGCGGTGAACTTTTTTGCCCGAAGACGCAATTTTGCAATTGGAATAACCACATTAAACAGAGTAATAAGTGAATCGATAAATATACAGGCTATAACACTGTTAGCAACTTCTTATTCCTGGCGAATCGCATACAGGATTTTAGGAATAGC
>CAZUHE010000124.1:0-3819 GCA_964620395.1 uncultured Dehalococcoidia bacterium | reverse complement strand
GTCTTGGTGTTTCTGCCCAAGCTCCATAACCTCCTGGACATTACCTGACGCTGAAGCATTTTCGAGTTTTTGTTCTAGGCTTGCAAGGGATGATTCTAGTTCATTTATTATTGATTCATAATCTGTTTCTATTGCCTTTGATGGTTGACGGTCAGCTTTTTTGTTAGACGATCTCTTTTTAGCTTGGTTTTTGTTTGTTCGTGAGACTGGATCTTGGATTTTGCGAACTTTGGGAGTGTCCTTTTTCTGTTCTTCTACCCACTCAGGATAACTGCCTTGAAACTGATGTAGTTTCCCTTGATCTATCACAAGTAAATTATCCGCTAGCATGGATATCAATTGCCGATCATGTGACACGAATATGATGGTTCCATCATAGCCTTCTAACATACTTTCCAGTGATTCTCGACTTGGTATATCTAGATGAGTCGTTGGTTCATCTAAGATCAGGACGTTTGGTTCAGTAATAAGCAATCTCGCTAGTGCTAGGCGACCCCGTTCACCACCACTTAACGAATCGACCTGGTTAAACATTTCATCGCCTTTAAACAAAAATCTAGCAAGAAAATTGCGGGCTTCACCTATAGAAACATTTTTCTTTTCCAGTAGTGCTTCCATAACGGTGATTTTTCCGTTTATTTCATCTGAGCCTTGGCGAAAGTATCCCATCTTTACATTGTGTCCTAGTTGAATAGATCCTTTCAAAGGAGCTATTTCACCTAAGAATGTTTTTATAAACGTAGTTTTCCCGACTCCGTTATTCCCTATGATTGCGGTTGTGGATTGACGTAGTATCTCTATATCAGGGATTTCAACTAATGTGACAGGGTCATCTTTAACGTGGTAACCAATTTTTAAATCATGGGTACTCAAGACAATTAACCCGGTACGACTGGCTGGAGTTGATCGTATTGTCACCGTAGAATCATGGGTAGGAGCGTCTACTCTTTCCAGTCGGGTTAGTTTTTTGGCACGACCCCTCGCCTCCTTTGATCGCTGGCCAGCGTGATAACGCGCTATGAAATTTTCTTCTCTTTTTATATAAGTTTGTTGTTTTTCATATTCCCTTGCGTGTCTTAGAGCTTCTTCCGATTTAAGAACTGTATATTTGGAGTAATTCCCTTTATATGTTTTGAGAGTACCTTGGTTTAGTTCCCAAATGTCAGAGGCAACTTTGTCCAAAAAGTATCTGTCATGAGAAACTACCATATATGATTGATCAAATTGTGATAGAAATCCCTCAAGCCATTCTAGCCCCTTGAAATCGAGATAATTGGTCGGTTCATCGAGTACCAATAGATCTGGGTTAGTAAGTAATGCCGTGGCAAGAGCAGCTCTTGTTCGTTCGCCTCCGCTGGCATCCGCGACTAACGTGTCTAATGCATCGGGATAAAGTCCTACACCGTCAACAACTTTGTCAAAATTATTGTTGTAATCATACCCGCCAACTGATTCGTATTCTTCCAAAAGGGACGAATACTTGTTTTGGGCAATTATGATATCTTCATTGGAAGCTTTTTGTATTCGAATTGCGCTTTCTGCCATTGCGTCTTCCAAGGCTATAATTTCAGAAAAAGCAGTCATAATTTGTTGTCTCAAGGTCCCACCAGTTTTTTCCATGGCAGTTTGAGGAACGTACCCGATCTTCAGATTGTCGGGACTGAATATTTCTCCAAAGTCAAAATCCTGCCTACCAAGCAGCACTTTAACCAAAGATGATTTTCCGCTGCCGTTAGGTCCTACAATGCCGATTTTAGATTTTTCTTCAATCTGAATCGTTACATTGGCAAATATCTCTATATCAGCGTATTGAAGACCTAACTTAGAAGCTCCTAATACTGGCATGTTCGGTCCTTATTCAAATAGCATTTATGGATGACAACATTGGCAGGTATCAATAATTTTTTATTCATCTTCTTGTAAAATTCCGTATCGGATGCAAAAAATGTGTTCCAATTTTAAACGTGAGGTAAATACAACATGGGAATATTGACCAGCGGATTTTTGCATCATTCCGAACCTGCGGATCCTGATCTTATTAATTGGCTATTGGATTCTTTTGATAATTTGGTCGGGTTATCTTCTAATGTTTTGTTGTTGGTTATTTTTGTTTTTATAATATTGATTCCTATATTTATACTTCTTTTTTATAAATTTTTGTCAGCCCGTCCGTAATTCTGATGATTAAAAGTAAAATATTTTACTAGAAAGGAGCTTCCCAGATTGCGAACCATTTTTCTTGAGGCTCCACCTTTAGGCCGTGTTTTTTGAAAATATCTCCTAGTTTAATCTCTGTTTCGTTAAGTCGACTTTGCTTTCCTTGTGGGATGAAGGGATAGAATGCCGAAGTTCTGTAGTTGCATATCCAGTAAGAATTGTGGTTTTCAAAGGAGCCTTTAAATATGGCGGCGATCATCCTTTCCCCGAATCCTTTATCTGATATCGCACTGCTGACATAATCGACAGCTGATACAAGGTCTTTAAATTGGTTGCATGTAAATATAATCCAAATAGTGCCATGGTGGTCAGTATGGGTCCTGTATTTAATATTTGAGTAGAGGGAAGAATTTTTAAGAAGGTCTTTTGTTGACCGACTAAACTCAGAAAAAAATACATCATCGTTTGGGCTAATCAATATAGCAGCGGTATCACTAGGGGATATGTCTGTGCCATGAGTTGTGGGATTTGTTAAATTGAGAACTGAAAGTAGTATGTTAGACCCATCAAGGGATGGGTTAGATTTTGTAAAAAATGATTTTAAAAAATTCATCAAGAAGTTGTTGTGCGTATTAGTTCATTAAATGCCAGTTGTTTCGCTCTAAGTCCACTAATTTCTTGATACGTTCCTCGGTTGGAGGGTGACTGGACATTAGAGAGGCCACGGCATTTCCTTGAAGGGCAGGTATTATAAAAAAAGCGTTAGCATGTTCAACTTGCCGTAAGTCTTTTTCTGGTATTGTTGCTATTTGACTACTAATTTTTCGGAGCGCTGACGCGAGAGTAGATGGAGAACCGTATATGATTGCCCCATCTCTGTCAGCAGCGAATTCCCGATAGCGAGATAAAGCCCTCAGTAATAGCTGGCTCATAAAGTAAATGACTATGACTCCAACATATACAAGCATCAGTAAGGCGATTGCCTGACCACCTCCTTGACGCCTGTTGCCTCCAAATCCTCCAAAAATACTCATCCAAAAGAGCATTTGCATTAAATATCCTGCTATCACAACTATCAGACTAGCCCATGTCATCACCATCACATCTCGGTTTTTCACATGTGCTAGTTCATGACCAATAACTGCGTCTAGTTCATCTTTAGAAAGACGAGTCATCAACCCTGTAGTTACCGCGATCGTTGCATGCTTTGGGCTTCTTCCAGTGGCAAATGCATTGGGGGCTTCCATTTCCATGACTGCTATGTTCTTTGGCTTTGGTATGCCTGCTATCAATGAGAGTCTTTCTACTGAATTATGTAGTTCCGGGTATTCCTCTTGACTAACAACTTTAGCTTTTGTAGTCATAAGTACTAGTTTGTCCGACATAAAATACTGAAAGAAAACCATTCCAATGCCGAAAATGATGACAAACAGGTAGTTGATTCCGGAAATCAGAAGGAGTCCAAAAAGAAACACGTATGCTAGGGCAAGCATAAGTCCGGTGAAGAGCATTCTAATAGTGAGCCCTCGATCCTTTTTTATGTAATTTGGCCGATTATTCATAGTGATGCCTTGTCATTTCGTATCGCTAATTATACCTTTATCAATTTGTATTTGGGTACTTGGAAAAATTAAATGGTTGTTATACAAATATGTCTGTAAT
>CAZUHE010000123.1:0-3843 GCA_964620395.1 uncultured Dehalococcoidia bacterium | reverse complement strand
TTAAGTAAGGTTCCGTCAACTTCTGATTCAAATTCCACGACGGCTTTATCCGTTTCTATTTCAGCTACGGGCTCGTTTTTTGACACCTGTGAGCCTTCCTCTTTGAGCCATCTCACTACCGTACCTTCTTCCATGTCGTAACCCATTTGAGGCATTTTGAGCTCTGTTGCCATTTTATTTTTGTCTCCCTTTCCTATAGCCCAAAGTTATAAGTCACAGATTCAACTATCCATTCAGCATTGGGAATAGTGGCTTCTTCTATGTTTCGCGCGTATGGGGCGGGTATATCTGGGCCATTTATTCTCAGTACCGGCCCATCCAGATCATCAAAAGCTGCCTCTTGAATGTTGCTGGCTATAGTTCCAGAAAAACCGCCCGTTTTCCATGTTTCCTCAATCACAACAGCTCGATTAGTCTTTTGTACAGACTTTAGGACGGTGTCTAGGTCGAGAGGAGACAAGGTTCTAAGATCTATAACTTCAGCTGATATGTCTTTTTCTGATAGTTTTGCAGCTGCTTCTTCAGCTACTCTCACCATGCCTGAATACGCAATTAGTGTTACATCTTGTCCTTCGAGGGCTATTCGTGCTTTTCCAAATGGGATCTCGTAATACTCTTCAGGTACATCCCCCTTAACTCTGTAAAGAAGGGAATGTTCAGCGAAAATAACAGGGTTGTTGTCCTTTCTGGAGGTTCGGAATAATCCTAATGCGTCATATGGAGTAGCAGGGACGGCCACTCTTAGCCCAGGTACAGAGGCATACCAATTCTCAAAGCTTTGAGAATGTGTTGCGGCAAGTTGGGCGCCTCCTCCTGTAACGGTTCTTATTATTAAAGGCACTTTGAATTGCCCATTTGACATGTAACTGAGCTTGGCGGCGTGATTTACGATCTGGTCTATTGCCACTAATGAAAAATTGATGGTCATTAACTCCACAATGGGCTTCATGCCTATCATTGCGGCCCCAGTTCCTGCTCCGACGAAAACTGATTCTGAAATGGGAGTATCTCTGATTCGCTCCTCTCCATATTCTTCAAGGAATCCCCGGGTAACCGCATACGCTCCTCCATAGGCTCCTATGTCCTCACCCATCAAGAATACTCGCTCATCTTGGTCCAAAGCTTCCCTTAAGCCTTTAGCGATGGCGTCTCTAAGTATTATTTCGGCCACTTTTAGTCCTCTTCTGGTTCTGCATATATGTGTTTTGTTAGATCTTCAGTGTCCGGGGGCGCACTATTTTCTGCGAATTCGATCGCGTCTTGTATTTCAACATCAACATGCTCCTCAATCGAAGATATGTCTTCCGCAGTTAATAAAGCTTCATCAGCACAGAGCTTCTTAAAACTCTCTATAGGATCTCTGCTTCTTTGCTCTTCAACTTCCGTGTTTTCTCGATAATTTGTCGGATCCGCCATTGAATGACCATGAAATCTGTATGCCATTGATTCAATAAATACTGGACCGTTTCCCTCTCGTACTTTACTGATACCTTCCATAGTTGTTTCTTTCACAGCCATTATATCCATACCATCTATTTGAACAGCGGGAATTTGGTAAGGTTCGGCTATACCAAAGATGCTTTCGCCCCCTGCTCGAGATCGCGATACATCTGTTCCCATTCCGTAAAGATTGTTTTCCAACATGAATACTATGGGTAATTTCCAAAGAGAAGCGAGATTCATCGCCTCATGAAACTCTCCTTCGTTTACGGCCCCATCACCAAAGAAGCACATAACGACACTATCAAGGTTTTTCAGTTTAATACCCAAAGCTATTCCAGTAGCTAGGGGTAGTTGTCCTCCTACAATGGCGTGCCCACCCATGAAGTGCTTTTGGGCATCAAATAGGTGCATCGAGCCACCTTTGCCACCGCTACAACCTGTGGATTTTCCGCACAATTCAGCCATGGCATGTTTTGGCTCAATACCCCTTGCAAGAGCATGACCATGATCACGATAGTGACCTATCACGTAATCGTCATCTCGAAGATTGGAGATGGATCCTACGGCGATAGCTTCCTCACCTATATAGGTATGAAGAAACCCCCGTATCATTCCTCTTTGGTAGAGTCGTTCTGATGCTTCTTCAAACCTACGTATCAAAAGCATTGAGGAAAGGAGATTGTGGGCTGTGTGTTTTTCCAATTTTGTTGCAGTATTCATATAAAAAATTTCTTAATCCATATTATATGTGAATTGCTTCTCCCATCGTGTCCAGTGCAGCCTCTTTAACAATTTCTGATATTGTTGGATGAGGTCTGACCAACCATCCCAATTCAGTGGATGTTCCCTCTAGTAATTTGGTCATAGACAATTCTCCTAGGAGTTCAGTGACTTCCGATCCTATCATGTGGGCACCAATGATTTCACCAATTTCATCGTCCACTACTAACTTTACCGTTCCCTCCGTTTCTCCTAACGCTATCGCTTTCCCACTAGCTGTGAACGGGAATCTACCAACAGTTATCGATATCCCTTGTTCAATTGCTTGTTGCTCAGTCAATCCAAAACTAGCAACCTGGGGTTTGCAGTATATAGCTCGCGGCATCAGGGAATAATTCAATGGATGGGGGTCCAGACCGGCAATATATTCTGCGACTGTGACGGCCTGCGCAGATGCTACATGTGCCAAGAGCATTCTGCCCGTGACATCTCCAATAGCGAAAACACCAGATACATTGGTCTCCATATTTTCTCCGATGGATATGAATCCTCTATCGGTTGCGACACCTATATTTTCAAGGCCCAGGTTGTCACTGTTGCCTTGAACTCCTACCGCGACTAACACTTTCTTAGTTTTTATAATTTCCGTAACGCCATCATCAGTGATAGTTACATTTGCACTACCCATCGCTACGTCTATTCCTTCAACCGAAACACCGGTACGAAAGTTTATGCCTTGGCTTTGCAGTGATTTTTCTAACAGATGACTTATTTCCTCGTCCTCATTTGGTATCAACCTGTCCATTAGTTCCACAATAGTTACCCTTGCTCCATAAGAGTTCCAAACATAGGCAAATTCGACTCCCGTTGCTCCACCTCCGATAATCACTACTTCCTCCGGGACTTCAGTAAGTGCTAGAGCATCTCTGCTTGTTATTACTACGTCATGGTCGATTGGTAATGAGGGTAAATCCCTCTGTCTTGCTCCTGTCGCTATTATCATGTGGTCTGCGTTTACGGTCCTTGAGGGTTCACCGGAACTCGGCTTAATCTCTATGGTTTGAGCATTCGTAAACGAAGCTTCTCCCGCAATGTGGTCCACGTTGTTTTTTTTCATGAGGAACCCGACACCTGTGGTTAGCCTGTTCACCACCTGCCTGCTTCTTTCTTGGGCATGCTGAAAATCGAATGTTAAATTATCAAAAGATATGCCATAATTGT
The DNA here is from genome assembly GCA_964620395.1 of uncultured Dehalococcoidia bacterium. GTDB lineage: Bacteria > Chloroflexota > Dehalococcoidia > Lucifugimonadales > UBA826 > CAZUHE01. The sequence continues at coordinate 459 of CAZUHE010000123.1, read as the reverse complement.
CGGCGTCTTTTACCAAGTTCAGAACTTCTGCATTTCTTATCAAGGATTTACTTGGAATGCACCCCCAGTTCAGACACACGCCACCTAATTCTTCGCGCTCGACTATAGCGGTTCGCATTCCTAATTGGGCGCACCTGATAGCTGCTACATAACCTCCCGGCCCCGCCCCTATAACGATAACGTCGTAATCAGACAAAAATATCACCTCATTTAATGATGTAGGGAAACCTTTTATTCTCTAGAATAATAGGACCTTTATTGTACACTATCGCTCCTAAAATCTAGATTTTATAGCAATTTATTATGTACCTTAAATGGAGTTATGGATTCTCACGCCTTCTTCGATCAGTTTTCTTGACACTATTGTGGCTCCGCAATAACATTTAGCCTCGGTTCTCTAATGAGCCGAGGTAGCTCAGTCGGTAGAGCACAGCACTGAAAATGCTGGTGTCGCCAGTT
>CAZUHE010000122.1:0-3845 GCA_964620395.1 uncultured Dehalococcoidia bacterium | reverse complement strand
AGAAATGACATTCTTTCTGGATTTACAGTTGCTCTAGCTCTTGTTCCTGAAGCAATAGCATTTTCATTTGTTGCTCACGTAGAGCCTTTAGTGGGTTTGTACGCCGCGTTTTTTGTAGGTTTTATCACCTCAGTTTGTGGAGGCCGTAGTGGCATGATTTCTGGCGCCACAGGAGCTATGGCCGTAGTGATGGTAGCGTTAGTGGTTACACATGGGGTTGAGTACCTCTTTGCGGCAGTAGTTCTTACAGGGTTAATTCAAATTTCCGCCGGAGTGTTACGCCTTGGAAAATTTATTCGATTAATTCCTTATCCTGTTATGCTCGGGTTCGTGAACGGCCTTGCAATAGTAATATTTCTTGCTCAGTTGGGACAATTTAAACATAATAAAAACGTAAATACCGAAGCTCTTCCATCGGAATCAACGGGACACAGCGCCCTAGATGTAGTTTTTAGTGGTGGGTGGCTCCAAGGAAGTGAAATGGGTATCATGATTGCCCTCACACTCTTAACTATGGGTATCATAGTTGTCCTGCCTAAATTACCTACCGTCGGCAAAATAATTCCAGCGCCTCTTGCGTCGATAATTATTGTGTCAGTGCTAGCCATCACCTTTAATATAGACACAAAATCAGTAGGGGACATGGCCAGCGTGTCCGGAGGATTACCGTCCTTCCATATCCCGACCATACCTGTGAACATAGACACCTTGTTCATTATAATTCCATACGCATTTACGCTTGCGGGAATAGGCCTTGTTGAAAGCTTACTTACCTTGACCCTTATTGACGAAATTACTGACACAAAAGGTAACCCAAATTTAGAATGTCTTGGTCAAGGGATTGCCAACCTGATATGCGGCTTTTTTAGGGCTATGGGAGGATGTGCAATGATTGGACAATCCATGATCAATATGGAGTCGGGTGGAAGGGGTAGATTGTCAGGATTGACGGCCTCTATAGCCTTACTTGCTTTCATACTATTCCTTTCAAGCCTAATTGAAATGATACCTCTAGCCGCCTTAACCGGTATAATGATGATGGTGGTTATAGGAACATTTGCTTGGCCATCTCTCAAACTTTTACTAAGAGTTCCTAAGGAAGACGCTCTAGTAGTAATACTAGTTACAGTTGTCACTGTGGCCCAAGATCTTGCCATCGCAGTTTTAGCTGGCGTGATATTCTCATCCTTGGTGTACGCTTGGAAATCATCTCGACAGATCGAGGTAAGTAATACGGAAACAACCGGGTCCGATAAACCAACATACTTACTTCAAGGCAATTTATTTTTCGGATCCACATCAAAGTTTAAGGATATTCTAAATCCCAATCGTTACAGTGCTGATCATGTTTTGTTAGATGCAAGTGAAATGTCTCTTTGGGATCATTCTGCCCTAGAAGCTCTAGATTCACAAACAACAAAATTCAGAAAAGTTGGAAAAACCCTAGGCCTTAAGAATGTTCAACCAGAATCAATGAAAATGATACAGCGTGCAAAAAAAGTATACGACATCAATATCGTGGAGTGATTCGCCATTCTGTTAAATATAGATCTCTACCGATAAAAGACCCATTTTATCCTAGCTAATTGCACGTCTCGGGAAGCTATAACCATATAAAAGCTAGTCATGCATTCTTTGTGACGCAATCATGCCCCCATCAACCAAGAGTGTTTCCCCATTAACATATTGGCCTAAGTCTGATGATAAATATAAAACTGCATTTGCTATATCGCTTGGTAATCCACCCTTAGCAGACGGGACAAATAGTTTGAGATCGTCTGGGTTATGTGGTGGTCCATCAACTGAATCATCGTCAATATCGGGCAGTTTGTTTGAGATTGCTCCTGGAGCAATACAATTGGCAGTAATATCTTTACCAGCTAAATCTGCCGCTATTCCTTTTACCATTCTCCTTAATGCCATCTTGGCAGTACCATATGCGGTCCAGTTAGGCATAGCTACATATGAATGGACACTTGATAAACAGATTATTCGTCCACCTCTCCCTATAGAGATCATTTCCTTTGCAGCTCTTTGTGACGCAAAGAAATATCCCTTTAAAGATAGATTCATCATTCTGTCCCAGTAGGTCTCATCCGTTTCGAAAAAGGGTTTTTGTTGATCGGGAAAAATAGCATTGTTCACTAAAATATCAATTTGATTATGCTCTTCCATGAAGGAATCAAAAACTGAATTTATGTCTCCTATCTTGCTTACATCACCTTTGTGAAAAGTAGCATTCGCCCCTTTATTGGAGATGATTTCCAACAGTTTTTTGGAAAACTCATCATCCAAAATATCGTTTATGCCAACATCTGCACCTTCATTCGCTAAAGTTATTGCGATGCCTCGTCCTATCCCTTTTCTAGCTCCAGTAATTAGAACTTTTTTACCTTTGAGTAATCCCATTTGCCATCTCCCCTGAAATTTAAGTTTTTGGTGTAGATAATGTATATGATTTTTTGTAATTGACTTAGTTTATCCGTTTAAGGTACCGATTTAGTCAATAAGTATGGGTCAAAACGAACTGAATATCTTATTAAACTCTTTCAAAGGATTGAATTCAGTATTATGATTGCGCCCAAAGCTTACCCATTTACTGATAGAAGTCATTCAAAATCTACCAGAAGGTTGAGATGAATTCCTAACGATGCCCTACGACGTATTATCAGGACTAAAAGTTCTAGACCTTTCACAAAGGTTGGCTGGATCCTTTTGTGCCAAGATATTGGGATCATACGGGTGTGAAGTAGTAAAGGTAGAACCCTTGGTCGGAGACCCTATACGTTTAAAGAACAAAAGTTTTACCACCAAACATCTTGAGAAAAGTGAAAATCCACTTTTCCTGCACCTAAATGCTGGTAAAAAGAGCATTACTCTGGACGTGTCTTCCACAAAAGGTAAGGGGGTTTTCTTAAACCTTGTAAAAAGGTTTGACGTGATCATCGAAACTTTCCAACCGAATTACATGGATAAAATCGGACTGGGGCACAACGATATGCGACGTGTAAACCCGAGCCTAATACAGGTTTCAGTCACTCCTTTTGGTCAAACGGGTCCGTATAAAGATTTTGAATACACGGAATTAACCGTTTTTTCTACAACTGGAGCGATGCACAGAGAAGGTCTACCTGGAAAATACCCTCTAAAATACGGGGGCGAAATAGCTCAGTATTTTGCGGGCAGCTCCGCAGCAGCTGCCACTGTGTCTTCTCTATATGGACGCCTCTTTAATGGTGCCGGAAATTGGATTGATATTTCGATACAAGAATGTATGGCGGGACACCCTCATCAAATGGCAAGGAGAGCTGCGTATATATACTCGGGGCAATTAGATCAAAGGTCTTCTCCAAGAACATCCGCTTCCGGACCTCGTGAACCGTACGCTATCGGTTCATTCAGGTGCAAGGATGGCTTTGTCAGTTTCCTCCCCCTGGGATCACGCATGTGGCCGAATATCGCAAAAATGATAGACCGGGAAGATTTAGTGGAAAACCCAAGATATAATACCCAGCCCAAAAGAACCGAGCATTATGAAGAATTAGAAGAGATATTCCAATCTTGGTTACAAAACAAGACACGTGCAGAAATATTTGATTCAGTTCAAAAATCAGGGGTACCAGGAGCTCCCATCTTAAGAAGCGAAGAGGTGTTAGAAAACGAGCAATTTAATCATCGTGAATTCTTCCAAACTATAACTTCCTCCACTGGAGAGAAACACAAATACACTGGGGACCCATTTCGCTTATCAAACTCAGAAAGAAGTGACCTAAAACCTGCTCCTTCATTGGGCCAACACACGGAAGAAGTACTTAGTACCTACATCAATTTAACCAATGAGGAAA
>CAZUHE010000121.1:0-3931 GCA_964620395.1 uncultured Dehalococcoidia bacterium | reverse complement strand
GCTCTTACAACACCTGCACAAAATCCGCGAGGAACACCCAAGTATATTTTCATTCATTTACCCATAACTTTCTTAGAATCTTAGGCCTCAAGTCAATATCACTATTAAAGCAATTTTATCAGAGTTAATCAAAGCAACTGTAGTGGTAACACCTAACTCCGTTGTATACTGTTCACAGCATTTAATCGTTGGAGAATTCCTTCATGAAACTAGCCCAAAGAATGAGCCGGCTTGGTACCGAAACTGCGTTTGAAGTTCTAGCTAAGGCTCAAAGATTAGAAGCCCAAGGGAAAAAAATAATTCACTTGGAGATTGGCGAACCTGATTTTGAAACTCCGGTCAATATCGTAAATGGAGGGAGTCAAGCCCTGCTTGATGGATACACTTCCTACAATCCATCACCAGGGTATGACGATCTTCGTGGGGCGATTGCATCAGAGATAACCAAGACCCGTGGTATCCCGGCGAGTGGCGACAATGTGATCGTTACTCCAGGAGGGAAGCCAATCATGTTTTTCGTGATCATGGCTCTGATAGAAGAAGGGGATGAGGTCCTTTATCCTAATCCAGGATTCCCGATTTATGAGTCAATGATCAACTTCTGCGGTGGAACCGCGGTCCCAATGCGGTTACACGAAAAAAAGGACTTCAATATAGACATTGATGATGTCAAAAACCAAATAACTTCAAACACCAAACTAATGATAGTCAATTCCCCTAACAACCCTTGTGGAAGCATAGTTGGCGACAAAGAACTAGAACAGCTATCTGTTCTCGCTAAGGAACATGACATAATTGTATTATCCGATGAAATATACATAAGATTCCTCTACGAAGGGAAACACAAGAGCATAGCAAGTTTCCCTGAAATGCTGGATAGAACTATTATTCTCGACGGTTTTTCCAAGACCTACGCAATGACGGGCTGGCGCATTGGTTATGGGCTATTTCCAGAGAATTTAGTGGAGCCAATATCAAGACTTGTTACTAATAGCGTCTCGTGCACTGCAAGTTTTACACAAAAAGCAGCGATAGAAGCTATCACCGGACCTCAAGATGATTCAGTGCATATGGTTAGTGAATTCCGAAAACGGCGTTCGATCGTTGTAGATATGCTTAATAAAATACCAGGTATAAGATGTGCAAATCCTAAAGGAGCTTTCTACGCATTTCCGAACATAGAAGGCACTGGAATGTCGAGTACAGAATTCGCCAACGAGTTGTTGCAAGAAGCAGGAGTAGCCGTGCTCGCTGGAGAATCATTTGGGAAATACGGGCGTGGGTTCATAAGAATATCCTTCGCGAATTCAACGGAAAATTTGATAGAGGCCATTGAGAAAATTTCCAACTTCGTCGAATCAAAGAATTGATTTATTTTGGCACAAAAACCAATTAAAATATCGTAATAAATAATCCTTGAGCCGTAGATGAATACGATATGCCAATGTTAAGACTAGCCCTCGCTCAGATCAATCCTCACGTTGGGGATATAGAAGGCAACACGCGAAAAATTTTAGAGTACATTGATAAAGCTACAAAATCCAAAGTTGATGTAATCGCCTTTCCGGAACTTTCTGTGACAGGATACCCTCCTGAAGATTTACTACTTAAAAAACACTTTGTTCAATCAAACCTTAAAGCCTGCGAAATTATTGCTGCCCATACTCAGGACATAACAACAATATTCGGTTTCGTAGACAGTGATGAAAAACGTTACAACGCTGCTGCCGTCTCACATCAAGGGGAAATAGTTGGAACGTACAGAAAAATACATCTACCTAATTACGGCGTCTTTGATGAAAAACGTTATTTCGCGTCAGGAAAAGATTGCTCCATCTTTGTGGTAGGTGAGGCCAAAATAGGAATCAATATATGTGAAGACATTTGGTATAAAAACGGCCCTACCCGTTTACAGAAAGAAGCTGGTGCGAATCTAATAGTTAACATAAACGGATCCCCATTTTCTATTGGTAAGAAAAAACAAAGAGAGGGGATTATTGGTCAAAGGATAAAGGAAAACAATATACCCATCGCTTATGTAAATATGGTAGGTGGGCAAGACGAGTTAGTATTTGATGGAGCCAGCCTGATATTAGATGAAAAAGGCGAAATATTGGCCCGTGGGAATCAATTCACTGAGGATCTCATAATATGCGATATGGACATAAAAACAACTATAAATGATTCTCAAAAGACATCTAATTCGTCTCGATATGGAACCTCAACAATCTTTGTGTCGCGTCCCAACCATAAAAACCGAAAAAACATAAATCCAAAAGTGAAGCCACCTATGAGTGATATGAATGAGATTTATCAGGCTCTTGTGCTAGGTACAAAGGACTACGTTAATAAATGCGGCTTCAATAAAGTCCTTGTGGCTCTATCTGGTGGCATTGATTCAAGCTTAGTAGCAGCTATAGCCACAGACGCTTTGGGCCCAGAAAATGTTGTTGGAATATCAATGCCTTCGAAATTTTCCTCAAGTGGCAGTGAAACAGATGCACAAAAACTAGCTGACAATCTTGGCATACAACTTCAAACGGTTCCAATTGAACAGAGCTTTGAAACGATGGAGAAGACATTAAAACCTCAATTTGCTGGAACTGAATGGGGAACTGCTGAGGAAAATATTCAGTCCCGAATCAGAGGCAACCTCATTATGGCTTTGTCCAATAAATTTGGGTGGCTGGTTTTAACGACTGGAAACAAGAGTGAAATGGCTGTAGGCTACGCAACGATTTACGGGGACATGGCAGGAGGATTTGCAGTCATAAAGGACGTACCCAAAATGATGGTGTACGAATTATGCCATCATTTAAATAACTCTAGTGAGAAAGAATTGATTCCTAAATCAGTAATTGAAAAACCGCCTAGTGCAGAGCTAAGACATGACCAAAAAGACTCAGACTCGCTACCCGATTACAAAATTTTAGACCCTATCTTAGAAGCCTATATTGAAAAACAATTTAGTTACGAAGAAATTGTTTCAAAAGGGTATGAACGCGAAACAGTCAAACATATCGTGGGATTAGTAGACACAAATGAATACAAACGCCGCCAATCAGCACCTGGCATAAAAATAACTGACATGAATTTCGGCAGAGACAGAAGAATGCCGATAGCAAATGGATATAACCCATTTAAATAAAATAGGTCAGTCTTGACAGGTAACCTAGGATTCACCATCTATCATGCTGATCAGTTCATCTATATCGAAGCTACCGTAACCTTCTTTATGAATAATTTCTCCTTGTCTATCCAACAGTATTTTCGTCGATTGAACCTTAACATCAAAATCAATCAACATACCTGTTGAAGGCAGAGCTGGGACCCAACCTATAAATCCATCAGGGATCATATTGGCAAGATCTTCCAGTGATTCAGTGGGATCAACGCCTACAAGATAAGCATGAGCCTTGTCAAAGAAGCCGGGTTCAAATTCTACTAGATTCCGCACCTCGGAACGGCATGTACCTCAATAGGAAGCACCAAAAAACAATAAAACAGGTTTATCATTTGAAAAAATATCCTGGTGACTGAGAATACCATCATTAGTTTCAAGGGAAAAATATCGTACCTTGTCTTCATATTCAGAAGGAAGTACCTCTATTTTTTCCTTATCATGTATAGGAATATCTCGATTTGTCTCTATATTTGAATTATCCCAAACACAGGATGTTGAAACTAATAGAAGAAATAGTAGACTGTAATCAGTAAAACGCATCATTACTGCATTTATATCCTTAATAAAGTAAATATTTATCGTATATTAAATTACCAGTCTTACAGTAATTTTCATATAGTAGCCACCACAAGATACAAACAAAATGATAGGAACTAAAAATAATGATTGATTCTGACAGGTTAGTTGAGAGTTTTTGCGAAATGGTAAAGATAGATAGCCCATCCGGTGAAGAAGACGATATGGCTA
>CAZUHE010000120.1:0-3954 GCA_964620395.1 uncultured Dehalococcoidia bacterium | reverse complement strand
TTTCATCCTGAGTAATTTTCAATGGAATCTCCTAGGTCATATTTTTGGAGCAGTCCCACAATTATATCACTTTGGATTCTAGGAGTTACGCCTATGAATGTGGTTGCATGAAATCACATCGAAGTTGCCTTACTTTGGCCTATAATTTACTATCAATGTCGGTAAGAATGTTTCATAGAAGGTCGGGATGCCAGAACGAGAAGACAAATACAAAGAAGAGATAGAAGATATACTTGAAGACGCCGGAGACCTTCCCGAGAAGCCGTCGGTAGATTGGGAAAGACACCGTCCTCTCAGTGAAGAAATTACCCTGTGGTATCGAAGTCAGAGATCTTTCAAAAGATCGTTTTTAGGGTTTCCTAAAAGCCTGTTATTGGCCTTATTCTTTTTGGGTTTGTTTGTTTTAACTAAATTTTATCTTTTCTTGCTGCTTGGGATATCTATGCTTGGTCTGTCTCTTTTCATGTTCTTATTTAGAAACAAACAGTGATTAAAGGGAATGCAAAGCGTAAACAAATTCCCTTACCCTTTTATGTTGTGACTCCAACTAGATAATAGGCTCTTTGATAAGAGACTGCTTATCACATCTTTGCGAATACAGAATATTTGGGTCATGTTAGGAAAATAAATTTGATATGGATATCCCTTTCTATTTTGCGTTCACCGCTGGAGCTATAGCAGCTTTTAATCCATGTGGTATCGCTATGTTCCCTGCGTATGTGGGCTTTAGATTGGCTTCGGAAAGACACGTAAACGGGACTTTCGCAATACTACTAGAAGGATTTAAATTGGGAACGCTTTTGACGCTGGGATTTATAGTTGTTTTCAGTTTTATTGGATTGTTAATGGTTATTGGGGTTAGAGTGGTTGGGAATTTTCTGCCGTTTGCAAGTGTATTGACAGGAATTATCCTAATTGGTCTGGGTATTTGGTCCATAGTAACAAAACGAAACCTTTTTATTGCCCCTCAATTTCTTGGAGTGTTTGGTAATGGAAACGATTATCTAAATACTTTTTTATTTGGGGTCGCATATGCGATCACTTCAGTCAGTTGCGCATTACCTATTTTCATGTCCGCTATTGGCGTTGTTATCGGTTCCAACCTGTCAACAGATATATTGATTCGCATTATGGCTAGCTCACTAACTTATAGTTTGGGTATGGGCGCCATTATGGTGGCAGTTACACTGCTTTCACTTTACTTTGAAGAGTTGGTGTCAAATTCACTAAATAGAGTCCTTTTGTATTTTCAGCCTATAGGAAAAATCGCTATGGTTGTAGCAGGATCGTACATTCTGTGGTACTGGACTTTTGGGAGCGGTGGAGAGTTGCTTAGTTTGAGGTTTGAGCAACTCTTTACTTAAACAGGAAACATATATTCCCTGTTTAAGTAAAGAGTGTGGTCTTAACTTTGTGCTACGACAGAGTTCCTAAGTGTTCCGATGCCACTGAGCTCAACCTCTACTTCATCTCCTGGATGAATATCGCCAGGAGTGCCCGGGGTTCCCGTTAATATCACATCACCTTGTTGCAGGGTCATTACAGAACTTACAAACTCTATTATGCGTGTTACAGGATGCAATAAATCTGAGGTACTTTGATTCTGTTTTTCTTCTCCATTGACTCGACATATAACTCGTATATCCGTCGGATCCAAGCCGGTTACCATCCAAGGACCCAAAGGCGTGAATGTATCCGATGACTTAGCTCTCCACCATGAGAGGTCATTGGATTGCCAATCTCTCCCTGAAACATCATTTCCACACGTGTACCCGAAAATGTAATCAAGAGCATTGTCTTGATTAGCACCTTTACAGTCTTTACCAATCACCAATCCGAGTTCTGCTTCTGGTTGTATTTTTACCCCTTCATCTATAGCGGACCTCGGAATTACTATTTGATCTTCGTGTCCTATAACGGACGTAGAAGTTTTTAAAAAGGGTTCCGGTACAGCGGGAGGAGTTTTACCACCTATATGGCTCTTGTAATTTAAGCCTATGGCAACTACTTTTCTTGGGAATACAGGCGATAACAATTTTACCTCGGAAATGCCATGAGAAATCCCAGTTTCATCAGGGCCTTCAAATGGGCTCCCTGATATGTCGTGAACTCTATCATTTTTCTTGATACCGTAAGTAGTGGATCCATCGATATTGTATCTTGCGTATGTTGTCATTATCACTCCTGTTAACAGATATATGGTTCCCTGAAACATGTTTGTTGCATATGTTTCCTATGGCACAACAGTGTACATGAATTCATTTGACTTGGCCTAACTGGGATAAAAATGCGGGTTTGATTAAATTATGTATGTTTATGGTTGGGTCAAATCCTGAAACCCGGCCTGTTCAAACCCCGAAGATCTTATCTGGCAACTCTCACATGCCTCACAAGGTTCATTCCCTTCTTGATAACAGCTCCACGTAAGATGAATCGGGGCATCTAGTTCTTTTCCCAATTTGATAATTTGTGCCTTGCTAAGGTTCAATATGGGATTAACGATTTCAATTTTTATGCCATATTCAATATACAATTTACTCCCATAGCAAATCGCATGTTCCATTCTTGAAAAGAAATCGGGTCTGCAATCCGGGTAACCACTGAAGTCAACTACATTGGCGCCAAGAAATATTTTTGCGACTATCTCTTCTGGATGGCTCCCGTGTTTCTCTATGGATTGCAATATTCTGTTTTCAAGGAATGCTGCTGCTAGCGATATGAATATCGTGTTACGCATTGGAACATAGGTGATTGGAATATTTGGCTTGTTATTATGTTGATTGAAGTTTGAACCTGTTACGAGGGAAGGATTTATTAGTGATGAATGGGTTACAAGATCCTTAACTGAAGAGATATCAATAATAATGTGCTCTATTCCTAATGAGTTGCTTACCAACTTAGAGCAGTCTATTTCCTTATGTCCAAGTTGATTATAGTGAAACGTTAGGGCCGTTATATCATCAACTTCATTGATAGCTTGTGTAGTGACGGTCGTTGAGTCCAAACCCCCAGAAAGGAGGGATACACCATACTTTGTCATGTGGTTACCTTAGTTTGTTGGGTATGATAGCGAAACGGTGGTATGTAACCCTCCACGGACTTTGTAATTGAGGAATATCTTCATTTGTTTTGGTTGGCAAATTTTTACCAAATCTTCAAGGATTTTATTAGCTGCATGTTCCTGCACGATACCAACACCAACATATGAAAGTAGATAATATTTCAGGGATTTTAATTCTATACATAAAGAATTTGGGACATACTTTATAGTCAGAGTTCCGAAGTCAGGGAGGTCGGTCCATGGACAGACTGCTGTGAACTCATCCGTATCTATACAAATTTCCGCATCTGTTTCTTGGTAATCATAATCAAACGCCATCAACAAATTTTCGTTTATTTGCCCGGTATTAGACATTTCATGATCATGGTCTAGCCGCAAATATTTTTGTTTTAAATCGTCTATTGATGCCATAATAAAAAATCCTGAATCTATTTACTACCAAAATCAGATTTAGTTTCCAGTGTATGTTCTGATATTCTTCATATTGTAACAAGGTATACATTAACCTTGAAGGTTAGGTTTTTGCCATGTCAAAACATGTTAATCGATCAATAACTGTCGAAGGACTTTCCAAATCTTTTGGTCGACACAAAGTAATAAATCAAGTGGATTTGCAGTTCTCTTCTGGTGACATAGCTTTAATAAGTGGCCGGAATGGTTCTGGGAAGACAACTTTATTGTCGATACTCGGGAACTTGACTGTACCTGATAAGGGTTTCATTAGATATTGCCGGGACGGAGTGAATATCGACAAGGATCTAATACCTAATAATCTTGGGTATGTTTCTCATAGAGCTTTTTTGTATCAAGGTTTGACGGTCTTGGAGAATTTGGTTTTTTTCTCCAAACTTTATTCGATTCAAGATGCTGAATCTGTCATTAGACAAAAATTG
>CAZUHE010000119.1:0-3962 GCA_964620395.1 uncultured Dehalococcoidia bacterium | reverse complement strand
GAGATGGATTTTGAAAAATCTGTTTCTAGTAGAACTCTCAGCTACTGGATCAAATATTTCAAAGGGCTTAAACATGATCAGGATTATCTGGATAACCCATTTGAGTTGCATAAAATAGGTGACCATGGATTACCGTGGGAGTCTGGCGCCTACTTATGCGATATGTCGTACGAATTGGCGCGTAGACCAATAGTATCAATGCATATGACACATGAGAAACTCGACAATGACCCTACATTTATTCCAACCATCCGAGAGGCCAAATGGTGGTGGCGTATACATTTATTGGCCAAAGACGATTTCAATTATTCAGATGTTTATTTGATGTCAATAAATTACGTAGACAGAGAAATCCTTTCTAACATTACTGACACCAACGCTAATTATTCTGATTTAGATGGATTCATGACGTACAAGCCATGGAGAAATCAAATGAGGGGAAATGAATACGGTGAAGCAACCACATTAGGAACACTAGCTACCATTAGTGAAAGTTCACATACTGGTAGTCTAATCAGGCCTGACATTCCCGAATATATTATAAAAATGTGGACTCAACCAGTTGAAGCGGAATCTTACAAATATTTCACTCCTTCCAAAGCACTATATCTAAACTACCTAATCTCCCTGGTGGCTAATGGAGACGTAAATCAACCAAATGATTTGTATAGCAATATAAGTCTAAACAATCTACACGATATTTTTTCTAACGAGGAATTAAACGAAATACCGATAAAGGCTAAAGAGGCTATAAATCGTATTAAATGGTGGCAATCTCAAGAAGAGTCAATGACAAATGTTGATTAATGTCGATTACGATCACACTCTGATATGGGAATAGTGGTCTATGTCTTCACATCAACAGATTGTTTTTGGCGTGTGCATTGACTCATTGAAAAAATACGCTACAGGATCAAACTAATATCCCTCTTGAATACCAACTACAAGTTCAAAATGTAACGGGAGGCTTTATCTAGTCGGGAATATGTTTCACTACCTATTTGTTTGGCTTCATCACTATCCGGAAGCTGATCTCGGCGAACAAATGCGCAAGTCATAGCTGGACGATCAACGGAACTAGTATTTAGGGTCCCGCTATGCCAAATATGTCCATTGAACACTATTACGGTACCCGACTGCGCCATTAATTTTACTTCATCAACGTTCGATTCCATCGGGTTACATGCCCAACTATGTTTATGTTGCACCGGACAATCTTTATTTGGAAGATTCCCATTGCGATGAGTTCCGGGTACTGCTCTTGTAGCGCCTGTTTGCTCAGTGAAATCAACAAGTGGCCAAATAGAATTACAAATATAATAAGTCCCTGGTTCTGTATCAGCGTTCCAGTCATTATGAAGCCTTTGTTGCCCAAAACCAGGACTGGGAACTCGTGCATTTAGGGATAATAGTTTGAATTCACCACTTAAGACATGTGAAATAGCGGCAAGAACACGTGGGTGCGTAAAGCACACTTCAAATATCGGATCCCTGTTGACGAGATAGTCGATACCATCTACACCCTCATCATGTTGTGGCCGTTCATCCAGAGCAATGAGCTCCTCTATACGATCCCTCATCCCTATTACCTGTTCTGCAGTCAAAATACCCCGTAGGGGTAGATAGCCTTCATTGTCCAAACACATTTTTTCCTGAGACGTTAAAGTATTATCACGGACACCTAAATCATATAGAGCCTGTTTCATATCCATTAATTTTGATCTCCTTTCTATCTAACTGATATATGTATTTCCGTATTTAACGAAAAACCATGACCTGAAAATAAATAAGGTTCTTTCCATAAGTGATCACAAATCGCTCACGTTTGCAATTGCGAAAATCATAACGTATCTACGTACAATCAGAGAAATCTACCTTGAGATCAGTAAAGTAACAGGATTTCAAATGACTGTTGTGTATAATCTCAGCGGATAGCTTTAAGTAACCATTTTGACCCAAAGGAATAATAGATATGTCAGTTCTTGTACTATGGGAAGTCACTGTGAAAGATCAACATGCGGAAGATCTTTCAGACTTTATGAAAAATGAACTTCATTACACACGTGCGTACAGTGGGTGCAACGGACTCACAGTACACTCTAATAAAGACGCTCCCAACAACATAGTGGTCGTCCAACATTGGGATTCCAGAGAAGACTATGAATCTTATCTGGGTTGGCGAATGGAAAGAGGTGACGGGGAAAAAATGGAAACTTGGTTCATAGGTGAACCAAACATTCGTTATTTCGACAATAAAAGATTATAGATTCACATGTGAAGAGCCAGAATCAACCTCAGTGCAAAACTATAGATTAATATCCCAAAAAATCATATGAAACCTCTACGCAAAATCATAGATACTGCATTGCAATTTTGGTGGATATTAATTTTTTACAGTCTTTTTCTCGGGTCAATCGTAATAATTCCATATGTACTCTTGAAAGGCATTTTTGATCTTTCTGGAAATTCAGGAGTCTTCTGGTCGCTTGTCTTGGTTTTAGATATATTACCGATTTCCATATGGGTCGGAGTCACTCTTTCCAGAATTAAATCCGATGGCAAGGAGAAAACTCTCCATGATGTTGTAATGGCGCTGCTAATACTAATAGGAAGTCTGGTTCTTGTATCCATAGCATGGCTGGTGTTCAAATTCGTTACCATTTATTGGATTCAATTACTGATGGTGGCTGTAACTACTGGAATATTGATAATACTGAAACGTAAAGTCCGCAACGAATCCCCTGATAACTCTTCCAAATAAAAACTAATTGTTAATGCGTAATGCGTCCTCACTCTTCAACAATAATATAAATAAAGCTATTAGTTACGAAATAGTTCATTAATAAACATTTTATACATTAATGAATATTAACTATAGTTTTAATATTCACGTACCTGAATTCATTAATACAGTTCTTAAACTATCCACAGGAATAAACTCGGACAATTTATCCTTAAATCAACCCATAACCTTATGGATAATTTTGTCTTGGCTACCTACTATGACCTCAAATTTACTAACAAGTGATAAAAAGTTTAAATATGAACGAATCAATTAAGGAGTTTATTTAAAAATGAGTTATAAGAATTTGGCAGGTTATTTACTTACGATTGCGCCTATAGTTGCATTGCTTATATTTATTGTAGTGTGGGAAGCCTTGATCGGGAGACCAGATTCAGATCTAGTAGGTGAGGCACTAATTAAAGCAAACCTTGAGTTGTATTCAGATTCTATGATAACTACCAAAATAGTTGCCGCATTAGGTGGGGCTGGAATGATAGCTATGATGCTAGGATACATGTTCTGGGCTCGCCTATTGCAGGGTGAAGGAACAATGGCTGGAACGTTAGCTACAGTATCGGCTATCACCATGCCCTTAGCCGCTGCGGCCATGTTAGTATCAATGGACTTTAATTTCGCTTCTGCAGGTGCCTGGGAAAAGGACGATATGGCCAACGCCTATACTTTGTCTGCGATAGGGGAATACGCAGGCAGCACTTTTATGTGGGCATTTATCTCGTTAAGCATCTGCTTTACAGCCCTTGCATCGGCTTTACAATCTGCCGATAAGATAACCATGTATGTAAGTGGGCTGCTTTCTATAGTTGCTTTAGCGCTGTTAGTTACTTGGTTTGCTAATATAGAAGTTGGTTTTATTGTATTTATGCTAATGATGCTACTGACAGTCGTATCTGGAATTAATTTGATCAGACAGAAAGCTTAACTTGAGGGTAGAAAAGGCAGTCCCGGTCTCTTGTTTTCGCAAAGCCGGGATTGTCTTTTTCAATATTCCTGTTGAACACAAACCTATTTATAAGCCAAAATATGCGTAGTGTTATCCACTGGTGGGTAACCGACAATTCCAAGCTGTACCTTGAGGTACTTCTTTAGACATCCAATTTTCTCTCGATACAGTCGCTACTATTTAATTTATTCCTGCCCTCGACCCCTTAAAACAATG
>CAZUHE010000118.1:0-3968 GCA_964620395.1 uncultured Dehalococcoidia bacterium | reverse complement strand
GATACGGACTGGCATCCTGATTGCGCTTTTGTAGGTACCCAAAAAAGGATTAAAGGAGCTATATATTTAGATACTGTTACGAAGGATACTGGTTGTTTGAGGATAGTTCCCGGCTCACACAAGAATCCTTTGCACGATCAACTGCAGCCATTGAGGATGGGAAGAATAAAAAAATCTTTAGATGATGGATCCTTGATGTCCAACATAGCTCCAGCGGGAGAAAAAGGACGTCTAGAGCTGGAACAATGGCAAGAATACTCAGGCATCAATATGGAAGATGGAACAACAATCTATGGTGTTGATTCCTTAGATATTCCTGCCGCTAACATGGAATCAAAACCTGGCGATGTGGTTTTTTTTGATCAACATTGTTTTCATGCAGCATTTGGTGGAAAAGACGGCAGAAGAATGGTGGCTATGAGTTGGGCTTCAAATCCAACTGAACCGGGGCATGTTGAAGGTGTCAATGTCTTAGATATGAGGAAATAAGGTTGAACAGAATTTAAGAGGTATTATAACTATGAGTTTAAGCGCCCAGGATATAGCTTTTTTTGACGTGTTTGGTTACTTGATACTTCCCCAACTTTTCAATCAAGAGGAAGTGTCGGAACTTTCAAATGATTTTGAAAAAATTGCTTTAGCGGACAGAGACGGGAAAGATTTTGAAGGAGAAAAACGCCAAGATATCGCTCTCATAGACACCCCAAGTTGGAAGCGTCTTATGGAAAGTGATCGGATTTATCGCCCCTTGCGTGAGTTACTCGGCGCTCGATATACGTCTACACAGATGCCCAGTGGAGGGCTTTATGTAGGGGACACACAGTGGCATCCTGACGTCGCAAAGGTAGATTCGCAAAGACGAATAAAGGGGGCCGTTTACTTGGATCCAGTTCGTAGAGACTCAGGTTGTTTGCGAGTTGTACCTGGCTCGCACAAGAACCCCCTTCATAATGAGATGCAACCATTGAGAATGGGACGGATAAAGGAATCTTTGGATAATGGAACCCTAATGTCTAATGTTGGAGCTGCTGGAGACAATGAGAGGGCCGAGATAGATGAATGGGCTAAGGAATCGGGCATAAATATGGATAAAGATAACACCATATTTGGTTGGGACCCAACTGAAATCCCTTCTACTGCATTGGAGTCGAATCCTGGAGATGTTGTTTTATTTAATCAATGCATATTTCATGCTGCGTTTGGAGGCAAAACAGGCCGAAGAATGGTTGCAATGACATGGGCTGCAGATCCGACGGAGCCTGGTCATGTGAAAGGTGAATTGGTAAGAGAAAGATAAATAAACAATTCACGTTCTCTTAGTAGATTTGTTTCGTGTTTCAATGGTTTCAGCGTTTCACTTTTTGGTTTGTGATGTGTAAGTTACAAGAGACTAACATGGACTTAGGTAGACTTGTTTCGTACTATTAACCGGCTTATTTTTGCGAAAACATTCTAACGTCTGAGGTGAAACATGAAAAAAGTTTTGACTGCACAACAAGTTGCTTTCTTTAATGTGTTTGGATATCTAGTATTGCCACAAGCATTTGACACCGGGGAAGTTGAGACGCTTTCTAGAGATTTTGACGACAAGGCTCTCAGTGATAGGGACGGTGATAAATTTGATTCAGAACAAAGGCAAGATATAGATCTGGGAAGTGTTGGAAGTTGGGAGAACCTCGGTGTGAGCGATAATTTGTTTTATCCTCTGGAACAGTTGTTAGGGAAGGATTTTATAACTAAATCCTCACCCAATGGGGGCTTGTATGTAGGAGATACCCAGTGGCACCCCGATATACCTACAGTTACGAGTCAAACTCATATCAAAGCTGGTGTGTATCTGGATCCAGTTAGAAATGACACGGGTTGCTTAAGGGTGGTGCCAGGTTCACACAAAAATCCGCTTCATGACCTACTTCAACCTCTTAGAATGGGCCGGATAAAGGAATCTTTGGACAATGGTACCCTAATGTCTAATATAGGTGCTGCGGGAGAAAAAGACCGTAAAGAGATGGAGGATTGGGCTGAAAGAACTGGTATGAATTTGGATGATGGTAATACAGTTTATGGTGTGGACCCATTGGAAATTCCCAGTGCGCCATTGGAATCAAATCCGGGTGATGTTGCCTTTTTTCACCAGTGTATTTTTCATGCGTCCTTTGGTGGAGACGTCCGTAGAATGGTGTCTCTCACATGGGCATCGTCTCCTACCGAGTCAGGTCATACCGATGGTGTGTCTGCAAGTAATATAAGGTCACAATTAGGGTACTAAAAACGCATCAGGAACTGACTGAGCGTTTCTCAATCATTGGGTTTACGAGACAATCTATTAAATGTATAAATTCACCATGACTTAATATCAGGGAGAAAACAGATGGACTATACGGATCTGACTCTTGTACGGGACGGTGCAGTTCTTACGATAACGGTTGACAGGCCCGAAGTGCTGAATGCCCAAAGTAGGATTATGAGAGAAGAGTTGGACCATGCGCTACTGACTGCGGAACACGACGAAGAAGTGAAAGTTGTGATAATTGCCGGGGCGGGCGATCAATTTTCGGCTGGTCATGATCTAGGTAGTCCTCAAGAAATGGAGGATCGGGAAAGGCGGCCATATTCACCTGATACCGAGGGAGAGTACGAGAGAAGTTGGAAGCAAAACATAGCCAACACCTTACGTTGGCGCGATTTCCCCAAACCCACCATTGCTCAGGTTCAAGGTTATTGCATTATGGGAGGATTGATACTGGCAACTTCTTGCGATCTCATAGTGGCATCCGATGATGCACGGTTTTGTGACAGGACAGTTAGATGGGGTGGACCGCATGTTCAATATTTATCTCTTCCATGGGAAATCGGAGTGCGGAAAGCAAAGGAATATTTATTTACCGGTGACTGGATCACGTCTGAACAGGCACTTCAATTGGGATTGGTAAATAGGGTTGTGAAAAGAGATTTATTACAGAAAGAAACTATGGAATTAGCTCAGAGAATAGCGTTACAGGATTCATTTGCTTTGAGACTGTCTAAAGCATCAATGAACCAAGTACAAGATCATATGGGATTCAGAAATGGCATTATGTCAGGATTTCATAGTCACGCCATCGGGCTCTCACACCGGAGGGATACATCTGATGATGAGGTTGCTTCAAAAGATTTGGCAAGAAAACGTGATGAGAAATTTGGTGATAGAGGTTGATAGCTCCTTTTAGTGATCTTAAAGTACTGGATTTGTCGAATGGATTTGCTGGATCTTTTTGTTCCAGGTTGTTAGCAGATTTTGGGGCTGATGTTTACAAGGGAGTAATTCCAGGTACTTCAGATGTTTCCCTGGCATACGGCCCCATGTTTGAGGGGGGTTCTGGATCAATTGAAAGTGGAATGTACCATTACCTTAATCTTAATAAAAAAAGCATCAATTCTTTACTCTCTTCCAGCAACGCTCAGGAAATTTTGAGAAATTTGGACGTATTAGTAGTGGATTTTTCTAATACTGAGAATGGCAGAAACTATGTCCAATCAATTTTTCAGAACATGTCAGATGAAGCCTTGATCTGTTCCATTACTCCTTTTGGAGAAGACTCTGATTGGACAGGTAGACCCTACAGCGATTTTACGATTCAAGCTTTAGCCAGTTATTGCAGCGTAAATGGAGTAGAAGGATCTCCTCCATTGAAAGAACCAGGTACTGAAACGGAGTTCATCACTGGAGCCAATGCATTCACTGGTCTGGTATCGGCATTAATGTATCGCGATTTAACTGGTATTGGGCAAACAATAAATACCTCGATACTTCACTCAACTCTTTCAAGCTATTCACCTTATCTTTTGGCAGCTTTGTATACCGGAGAACCCCGCAAACAACAAGAACAAGGGTTACACTTCGGATTGGTTCCCTGCAGAGACGGGTACGTGTCAATGAGTGTTAGGCATGAACCCACGTGGGAAAATCTTTGGATCTTTTTTGGTGA
>CAZUHE010000117.1:0-4008 GCA_964620395.1 uncultured Dehalococcoidia bacterium | reverse complement strand
GTTGGTTTCAAATCCTTGATATGCCTTGTCATTCCCGCACTCTCAAGTTGAAACACTCCAACTGTTTCGCCTCTTGAAAGAAGTTCAAAGGCTGCATGATCATCAAGAGGTATATCATTCAAGGTTAAAACGGTGCCGTGATTGTCCTCGATCATCTGGATAGACTCACCCAGTACTCGAAGATTCAAAAGCCCAAGAAAATCCATTTTCAAGAGACCTAATTCAGCCAGTGGCTGCATGGCATACTGAGTCATAACAGCCCCATTATCATCTCCCTTTGAAGTGAACTCCAAAGGGACAACATCATTTAAAGGTTCCTTTGAAATAACAACTCCTGCCGCGTGCAAACTTTTGTGTCTAGTAACACCTTCCAACTGTTTCGCTGTATCTATCAGTTTCTTGTTCTCATCATTTGTGTCATAGGCTGATTTGAGCTCATAACTTTCATCAAGTGAAGAGTCAATATCAATATTCAACCGTTCCGGTATCATACGTGCGACTCTATCTACATCGGGCAGAGCGATTCCCAAAGCCCTACCAGCATCCCTCACGGACTGCCGAGCCCCAAATGTTCCAAACGTAACGATATGTGCTACATGCTCCCTACCATATCGACTTGCACAGTAATTGATCACTTCTTGTCGTCTATTATCTTGAAAATCCATATCTATATCTGGCATTTCTTTACGTTCTATATTTAAAAACCGCTCAAATACCAGGCTATAAGGCATTGGATCAACATCTGTAACTTCTAAACAGTAAAGAACCAAGCTGGCAGCGGCACTACCTCTAACAGTAAAATATATGTTATTTTCACGAACGAATCTGGCAATATCCCAGACCACTAAAAAATAATCAGCAAAACTAGTCTGACGAATAACTTCTAGTTCATATTTAAGGCGGTCCGTATAGTCCGAAGAGTTATCCAACCCTCGTTTCTTGAATCCTTTCCAGCAAATATCAGACAGAAATTCATCCGACGTTAACCCGGTTGGAACAGGAAACTCCGGCAGTCTTGCCTGAGTGAAATCGAGTTCAAGATTACACATTTCCGCTACCATTTCGGTATTTGAAACAGCTTCCGGAAAATCTGAAAAAAGTTCAAGCATTTCTTCATTACTACGAAGATGATAGGAAGCTTCTTCAAACCTCATCCGTTTATCATCATGTATATTAGTTTTGGTCTGAATACACAGCAATACGTCATGGTTAATTGCGTGCTCCTCAAGAACATAATGAGAATCATTAGTCGCAACCAGAGGAATCTCCATATCCCTGCTAAGGGTTATCAAACCCTCATTAATATCAGGTAATTCAGGAACCCCTCCATGTTTCATAAATTCCAGGAAATAAGAACCAAATACTTCCCTGTACCAACCCGCAGTTTCTTTAGCTTCCTCGTATCTACCTTGCCCCAACAACCACGGCACTTCACCACTGGGACATCCTGACAAAACAACCAAGCCAGTGTTGTGTTTTTCCAACATTTCACGATCTATACGAGGGCGTTTGTAAAAACCTTCCAAATGAGATGTGGACACGAGTTTTACCAAGTTCTTATAACCTACGGCGTCTCGAGCCAACACTGTCAAATGATGAATCTTATCCGAAGGGTTTCTGTCAAAGCGACTCCCTGTTGCTACATACATCTCACAGCCAATAATCGGCTTAATGCCTGATGCTTTCGCAAGTTTATAAAAGTCTATAGCACCGTATAATCCTCCATGATCAGTTATACCGAGGCTATGCATACCAAGGTCTTTGGCCCTATCAACAAGTGGTGCCAGACGTGCTAGGCCGTCTAACATGCTGTATTCAGTGTGAACATGCAAGTGTGTAAACAAATCGTCTCCAAAGATGACATTTAGGAAAAGTTAGCCAGATTACAATAAAGGGGCTAGCCTATATGTTGATTATAAGCCCCAACAAAGGGGAATATGCAAGGCATGTACCAAGCAAAATATTGTAAATATTAGGACGAAATAAAAATGCCCCGAAAATTCGGGGCATTTTTATTTCTCCATTATCTGTTAAGACTAATAGTCCATCGGTGGCATCGGGGGAGCTGGAGCCTCGGGAGCAGGGATGTCACTTATCAATGACTCCGTCGTCAGTACCATAGCAGCTACGCTAGAAGCATTTTCTATAGCAGCCCTTGTCACCTTCGCAGGATCCATGATCCCTTTTTCCAGCAGATTTCCATATTCACCAGTTTCTGCATCGTACCCAAAGTCACCTTCACCTTTCAATGTAGCATCGAGTATAACTTCTCCCGACACTCCAGTGTTTTCCGAAATCAGCATGAGCGGCTTTACAAGAGCAGCTTTCAATATACTAACTCCCGTCGCCTCATCACCACCTAGATCTAATTTGTCCAATGCCTGGCTAGCTCTTATCAAAGCGAGCCCACCACCTGGAACTATACCTTCTTCAACGGCAGCCCTTGTGGCAGACAAAGCATCTTCAACTCTGTTTTTCTTTTCTTTGAGCTCCACTTCAGTCGCAGCGCCTACTTTTATGATGGCTACTCCACCTGACAATTTAGCCAAACGTTCCTGCAGTTTTTCCCTATCAAAGTCCGAAGTAGTTTCTTCTATTTGAGCTCTTATCTGATTTATTCGACCTGAAATTAGACTTTCATCTCCATGGCCTTCTACAAAGGTCGTTTCTTCCTTGCTAGCAACGACTCTTCTAGATCGACCAAGATCTTCAACGGTAACAGAATCAAGTTTTCGTCCGACTTCTTCACTTATCACAACACCACCCGTCAAAATAGCCATATCTTCCAACATAGCCTTACGCCTGTCGCCGAAACCTGGGGCTTTAACTGCGAGTACATTAAGAGTCCCTCTCAACTTGTTAACCACCAAGGTTGCAAGAGCCTCTCCTTCAACGTCTTCGGCTATTACGACAACATTCTTACCAATTTGCAGAATCTTCTCCAAAGCAGGCAGAAGGTCTGATACAGCCGAAACTTTTTTATCGGTGATCAATATATATGGATCTTCTATTGATGACTCCATGCGGTCTTGATCCGATATGAAGTAAGGAGAAATATATCCCCTATCTATCTGCATACCTTCTACGAACTCTTGCTCGTAGTCTAAACCTTTAGATTCTTCAACAGTTATTACACCGTCTTTGCCAACTTTCTCCATGACGTCTGCGATCAAATTGCCCATGTCATCGTCGTGAGCAGATAGAGATGCGACCTGCCCGATTTGCACACGTCCCTCAACGGACGTGGACATATCTTGAACAGCTCCTCTGAGAGAATCGACAGCTTTGTCTATTCCTCTCTTTATAGCCATTGGATTTGCCCCTGCAGCTATATTTTTAAAACCCTCGTGGATAATAGCTTGTGCAAGGACTGTCGCGGTTGTTGTACCGTCCCCTGCGACATCATTGGTTTTGCTAGCAGCCTCTTTAAGAAGCTGAGCTCCCATGTTTTCGAAAGGTTCTTCCAACTCTATTTCTTTTGCTATTGTGACCCCATCACTACAAACCTGTGGGGGGCCAAATTTCTTATCCAAAACAACATTGCGACCTCTTGGCCCCAATGTAACACCGACAGTGTCGGCCATTGTGTCAATGCCGCGTTTCATAGCAGCTCTTGCTTCTTCACTGAAAGTAAGCTGTTTAGCCATTACTTCCTCCTAACATTACCGTATTAATCTTTTGACTCTCGAGTTATTTCTTAAAAAGAATGTCATCCTCTCTAAGAACAAGGTATTCAATATCACCTTCTTTGTATTCCGTTCCAGCATATTTCGAATAGACGACAATATCGTCAACTGCGAGTTCCATGGGAACCCTGTTACCATCATCGGTTATCCTTCCTGGACCCACTGCAACAATTTTTCCTTCTTGCGGCTTTTCTTTAGCCGTATCGGGGATATATATTCCGCCAGAACTCATCTGTTCATCGCCTTCCAATGGCTCAATAACCACACGATTCCCAAGCGGCTTAAAAGCAACTTTTGTAGCCACGAAATTCAACCTCCTATC
>CAZUHE010000116.1:0-4055 GCA_964620395.1 uncultured Dehalococcoidia bacterium | reverse complement strand
CTGGTTAAGGAAGCAGGTCGCTTTTTTGATTTCGCGGATCTAACCGAAGTGCATCATGAAGCCAAGATTGATTCCCCTTCAGGAACTGCGATAGCGATAGCTAAAGCTGCGCGCGCCGGAAAAGAATCCGACTACAAAGCTCCACAAGCTGAAAAGGAACTCATAGAAAATACAAGAGGCGGTGTAACGGGTGGCGTAGTGATACACAGCGGAAGAATGCCTGGAAGGGTGGCTCATCACGAAATGGTATTTGCATCATTGGGACAAACCCTAACAATTAGGCATGATTCAATCAACAGGGAAAGCTTTATGCCAGGCGTAATAATGGCAACAAAGGCATCAATGTCTATGAGCGGCCTAACGGTTGGGCTGGACAAAGTTATGGGACTATAACCCAGTACAACCTCGGATTTGATAACTTCTATTTATTGACCACAAATTAATTTCATAATTACCCGGAGAACCATTTGAACACCTGCAAAGTAGCTGTTATTGGCGCCACAGGTGCCGTCGGACAAGTGTTTTTGAGAATTGCCGAAGAAAGAGAGTTTCCACTTGAATCAATTCGCCTATGCGCTTCAGAGCGTTCAGTGGGAAAGAAATTAAGATTTAAAAATCAGGAAATAGAAGTCGAGCTTTGTACTGAATCATTATTAGAAGAAGTTGACTTCGCATTTATATCAGCAACTACTGACATCAGTAGAGAAATCGCTCCCAAAGCAGCAAATCTTGGGACTATTGCTATTGATGACAGTTCCGCATTCAGAATGTCCGATGATGTACCTCTCGTTATACCTGAGGTAAACGCTAGTGATCTGGAATGGCACAAAGGGATAGTAGCGATTCCAAATTGCTCCACTACCCCTTTAGCAATGGTACTAAAAGCTCTTTCCCAAATCGCGGAAGTAAAGCGAGTTATCGTGGACACTTTTCAGTCTGTAACGGGAACTGGATCTGCGGCCTTGAGAGAAATGGAAGAACAAAGTTCCAAATTGCTGAGAAATGAACCTATTGAAATAGTTGAATACCCTCATCAGATAGCCTTTAACGTCATACCTCACATAGAACCTTTTCAAGAAAACGGCTATACGCGAGAAGAAATGAAAATGGTTAATGAAACACAGAAGATACTCAACAAAAAAGACATATCTATTTCTGCTACCTGCGTCAGGGTACCAGTTGCGATAAGTCACAGTGAGTCTGTACACATTGAATTTAAACACCCTGTATCCTCTGACGAAGCCCGCAAATTATTAAAGGATCAACCTGGCATGGAAGTTGTAGACGATCCCCTGGCTGATGTGTATCCTATGCCCATAAATGCTTCTGGAATAGATCCAGTCTTAGTGGGTAGAATAAGAAACGATATAAGTAACCCAAATGGTCTGGCACTTTGGCTCAGTTGCGATAACCTGAGAAAAGGCGCCGCATTGAATGCAATTCAAATAGCAGAAGAAATGATGAGTCGAAATCTTGTTACACAGGATAATTGGAGGCAATAATATGTCGGATTTTGGAAGACTGCTAACTGCGATGATAACCCCATTTGATGAAAATGGAGATATAGATTATCCACAAGCACGGGCACTTGCGAAAGGATTAACTGAATCCGGAACAGACGGTCTGGTGATTGGAGGTACAACAGGTGAATCTCCATCTATGTCAGATGAAGAAAAAATAAGGTTATTTGCCGAGGTTAAAGAACAAGTGGGCGATAGCGCCAGTGTAATAGCGGGGACAACGGACAATAACCATAAAAAATCCATAGAAATATCCCAAGAAGCTGAAAAAGTTGGAGTTGATGGACTGCTATTAACGGTTCCAGCATATAACAAACCCCCACAGGAAGGCCTATATCAACACTTTAAAGCAATTACAGACGCCACTAATATACCGGGACTCTTATATAACGTCCCATCTCGTACCTCGTTAAACATGTCAGCGGAGACCACTTTAAAACTTGCTGAAATTGATTCGATAGTCGGAGTAAAAGAAGCTTCGAGTGACTATACGCAAATAACAAATATCATTAATCAATCCCCGGATGGATTCAAGGTATGGTCTGGCAATGACGACGAAACTTTCCCGATCATGTGTGTTGGGGGATATGGAGTTGTTAGCGTTGCCTCCAATTTATATGGTAATCAAATAAAAGCTATGATGGGAATGATATTAGAAGGTGATATAGAAAATGCAGCGGCAGCACATAAAAGATTGTTGCCAATTTTCAAAGCTTTGTTTTGGGTAACCAATCCCATACCGGTAAAATATGCCGTCAACAGGGCGGGTTTCAGAGCTGGGAAAAACAGGCTGCCTCTTTGTGATCCGGATAAATCATTTATCGATGATTTCAATGCAGTAATGGACCAATATAGTACTGACTTACCAGTCTGAAATTCGACTCCAAAAGTTAAATATTGGAAAACAAGTAATCCAACAAGTCTTTTATCCAACTAAAAATCTTGGATAGAACCCTTTGTCATGATAGTCTGATCTCGGTGAGGTCCAGTAGAAATAATACCGACAGGACAATTGATCAGTTCCTCAAGCCTGCTAACATAACTCCTTGCATTTGAAGAAAGCTGATTTATGTCAGAAACTCCTGCCGTCGGTTCATCCCAACCGGGCAAAATTTCATAAACTGGTTCACATCTCTCAAGAGCCGATATACCCCCAGGAATGTCATCCACAATATCGCCGTCCAATTTGTATCCGACACAAACTTTAATCTCATCAAAATCATCCAACACATCCAGGCGCGTTATAACAGAGGAAGTATATCCATTAACTCGCGTGCTGTACCTTGCGGCTACCCCATCAAACCAACCGACTCTCCTTGGTCTACCGGTAGTTGTACCAAATTCATGTGCCAAAGTACGTATTCTTTCACCCGTTTCATCAAACAATTCAGTTGGAAAAGGACCACTGCCAACTCTCGTGTTGTAAGCTTTGAAGACTCCCAAAACAGACGTTATATGACGAGGGTGAATGGCCAGGCCTATGCTAGCGCCACCAATAGTAGGATTAGATGAGGTTACAAAAGGATAAGTTCCATGATCAAGATCCAAGAGAATTCCTTGAGCTCCTTCTAAAACTACACCACTACCCTGCTCTAACACTTCATTAACATATTTCCCTGTAGGTCCTATGAAATGCCCCAGTTTTTCACTCCATTCTTTACATTTTTCAAATAATTCACTATAAGATATGGGATTTTGTTCGTATATCTTAGTGATAACAGAGTTGTGGAATTCCAAAACTTCTTCCAGTCTAATTTGAAGGTTATCTAAATCCAGAAGATCGGCAGCGCGAATTCCCACCCTCGAAGTTTTATCACTATACGCCGGTCCTATACCCTTTCCTGTAGTCCCTATCGCACCAGAGCCTTTAGATTGTTCCGCCAAATTATCCAATAAGATATGATATGGCATTATCAAGTGGGCCCTTTCGCTGACTATCAATCGGTCTGTGACATCTATCCCTACAGCAGAAAGAGCTTCCATTTCGTCAATAAGAACATCTGGATCTACAACGACACCGTTTCCAATAATGTTCATAACATTTTGTCGAAATACACCACACGGTATTAGATGGAGACTGAAATCCCCCATATCATTAATGACCGTATGGCCAGCATTGTTTCCACCAGAAAATCTAGCTACCACGTCAGCATCTCTGGCGAGGAAATCGATTATCTTACCCTTTCCTTCGTCACCCCACTGGGCTCCTAGGACGGCGTAAGCAGGCATCACGCAACTCCTTGTTATCTAAAGGCCGCACAAATACAACCATTTAATAGATTGGGCAAAAAAATTCTCCTCATAAAGGTCCTAACCAACGGTCAGGCATCCATAAATGGGAGATACCTAATGGAGTATAACAGAAAAAACATGTTGGTTGAGCAATAGACGGGTTAATAAATATTCTTTGATAGCCCTTGGAGAAAATTAACACCTTTGGAGGACGATAATATATAATTTTCAACTTGAAAGACTAACGAGGCAACGTAGCTCAGGGGTTAGAGCGGGCGCTTCATAAGCGCTAGGTCGCTGGTT
>CAZUHE010000115.1:2746-4164 GCA_964620395.1 uncultured Dehalococcoidia bacterium | reverse complement strand
ATGACCTAAAACGTCTTCATGATTGCTGCGAGGTTTTGTGGGGATCTGACGAGCCAATTTCCATGGGTGAGTTCGAATCTGTCAAGAAAGATGTATGGGCTATCGTTTCGCCTAGATGGCGCTACGGTGATGTAAAAGATATACCCAAATTAAAAGCATTTTTGGAGGTTGGAGGCCGTCATCCTAGCCCGGAAGATGGTCTGGATTACGAATATTGCTTTGGGAAAAGCATTCGAGTCCTTAGTTGTGCTCCCGCCTTTGGCCCAATGGTGGCTGAAATGGCCTTGGGTATGGCCATAGATGCCGCTCGTGAAATCACATTCGGCCATAACCAGTTCCACAATGGGCAGGAAAAATATCAACGAGATGGAAATAAAGACACGTTCACATTGTACGGAAAACGTGTGGGACTAATTGGAATGGGAGGACTAGCGAATTCCGTTTTAAATTTACTGGCGCCATTTGGTTGCAAAATATCCGCCTTTGATCCATGGAGAACGGAATCATTTATAAAAAGTAATAATGCAACACCTGATTCCCTTGAAAATATACTTTCGCAATCTGACTTTATATTTGTTCTAGCCATTCCTTCAACGGAAAACAAGGCCGTAATCGACAGGTCAAAACTAGAACTTATAAAAAATAATGCGGTTTTTGTATTAATCAGCCGAGCTCATGTTGTGGATTTTGATGCGTTGAGCGATTTATTGCACGAACGTAGATTCAAGGCGGCGATTGATGTTTTCCCAGAGGAACCTTTGCCTCTAAATCATAAAATCCGGCAAGCACCTAACGTCATATTATCTGCGCATAGAGCAGGCAGTATAATAGGGGCTTCTCATGCGATCGGAGAGTTGGTTGTCGATGATATAGAAGCGATGGCATACGGTCTACCTCCCTGGCGAATGCAACCAGCGCAACCCGAAATTGTTGTAAGGCTTCCCCGTCGGGAACCTATTAATAAACCCTTTTCATAGAATAAGTTTTATTGTGAACGTTTAGGAAATATTTAGATATCTAGGAGACACAATAATGACACAATCTGCTAAATTAATTTATCAACCTGATCTGGCCAGTCAAATCAAATCGATAAAGGAAGATGGTTATGCCTATTTTCCATCCGTGCTAGATCAAGTTCAGGTGGAGAAACTAAAGTCGGCCATGGACCAACTAGAAGCCGATAAAGCAAGTTTCAGCAGGCATACCACTCCAAATGATCTCCAAGCAGGCCATAAACCTGGTAAGACCCATCATAGATTTTTTGAAAAATCAGTAAATAATGCTTTCAACCAAAATCCATTATTCATCGAATACTTAGATCGCGCTGAAATTATTGATTTAGAAGAGGCATTGCATGGAGAAGATTGTCACATCATAGGCATGACAGCGTGGATCACTGGTCCCGGAAGACCTGATCA
>CAZUHE010000115.1:0-2646 GCA_964620395.1 uncultured Dehalococcoidia bacterium | reverse complement strand
GGAGACGCAGTGACTTTCAGATGCGAAGTTTGGCATCGCGGGACTCAAAACACCAGCCAAGAGACCCGTTACCTTCTACAAGTCCATTATGCTCACCGCATGATATCGCAAAAATTTCCACCCTATCTTAATAGATTCCAATTCAATCCTGAGATTATTGCAAAATGTTCCCCCAGACAGTTGCGTTTGCTTGGTGATCACGTTTCAAGTAACTACGACTAAGTTTCCATCGTTGCAGAATTTATATGTCTAATTAAGTTAAACGTTCCTATATATTGCTGAAGCCTTTTTGGTTACATATACTGACTGCAGGTAGCGGTACACATAAATGAAATTTTGGCATAAGGTGAAAAACATGAACGAAAAAGAACAGTACCTATTTGACTTAAACGGGTACATAGTCATACCTGATGCCTTAACTAAACAACAACTTGAGGCTCTAAACTCTGAAGTAGATAAAAGAATCGAAACTGAGTGTGGCTCAGATATGCGAACACACCGCTTCGCCTCTTTATTGGATTGGAATAGTGACTACCGGAACTTAATTGACAACAAATCTGTGACTCCCTACCTTGAGACACTTCTAGGAAAAGGGTTTAGGCTCGACCATGAATATTTAGATGTTATTAGGTCAGGTAAGGGCCCCATCGGCACTAGGCTACATGGTGGTGCTACACCTTATCGTTCATCAGAATACTTCCATTTTTCCAACGGAGAGATGCATAACGGACTTTCCGTTGTCGCCTATAACCTCAAAGATGTGGGTCCCATGGACGGCGGATTCGGTTGTGTGCCAGGATCTCATAAAAGCAACTACTCGTTCCCGGAAGATTGGAAGGAGATGGAGGAATTAGAACCAATTGTCGAGCGAGTGACGGGCCCAGCCGGAACCGCTGTAATATTCACGGAAGCTCTGACTCATGGGACCCTTCCATGGGCTGGATCAGATGAAAGAAGAACTGTGTTTTTTAAGTACAGTCCGGCATCCGTGTCATGGTCAGCTAAATACTATGATCCCAGCAAATACAGTGATCTAAATGAAACTCAGAGAATAATACTAGAAGGACCTAATGCTAGATACAGAGGAAGGGACACAAACCCTGTTGGATATTAAAATATATCCGCAATGTTGATTTACCACAGATTCAATAGTTTTCCTAAACCCGGACCTGCAAAAACACTTCGATCTATTTTAGAAGGTTGCAGTCCGTATTTATTCATTCCCTTCTGACTAGGCAGCATTGTAAAGACCACAAACACAGGAAGAAACACAAAAATTTTATAAATCGGAAGAACCGCCAAAAGAAACCACCATCCCGGCTTACCTGAATCGTGCAATCTTCTAGTTATAACAGCAAAAAAAGGTATTAAGTTTATTATCCAAAATATGGCTAGAGGCAATCCTCCAAATTCACCCATCAGCAATCCGCCAGACACAGCTAAAGCCAGAGTGCCTAAATACATATAAAACATCCACCACCAGTATTCAGCGCGTGTGGAACGCCCTCCGAAATCAGAATATCTCTTATACCCTGTCTTTATAGCGGGGAAAAAATCTGTCATGTTAAGCCACTATCGCCAATACATCACATAATTATGACTAAACGGTAAATTCATCAATCATCCGGTAACACCACTGATTCAGGTTCTTCTCCTTTGGAAACTTGCACCGAATTATACATAGCGAAGGCCATACTTTTAGCACTGGCCTCTTGGGTAAATGATGCCATATGCGGGGTTATGAGCACATTGTCCATATCAATCAACGGATTGTCCTCAGGAGTTGGTTCAACTTCCAGAACGTCCACCCCTGCAGCCATTATTTGATCTGTTCTCATCGCCCTGATAAATGCTTCTTCATCCACGACTGGCCCTCGACATGCATTGATTAGGATAGCGTTATCTTTCATCATCGCAAATTCTCTATCACTTATCATTCCTTTCGTCTGTTGATTTAACGGAACATGTAAGGTCACTACATCAGCAGTTTGTATAAGTTCATCAGTAGGGACTTTTTTTAAACCTAATTCAGATGCTATCTCTGGTTCTGGAGAAACGACATCGCTATATATAATTTCGCAATCCCAACCTTGCAGCCGTTTTGCGAGTTGAGTCCCAATCCTACCAAGACCTATTATTCCAACAGTCTTCCCTGTTAATTCATGAGCCTGCCCGTACCAGTCACCGCGAATATTTCCACCCCATTCCTTTGCTGATACATGCTTATACTGCAAGTTCAATTTACGGTATACCCCAACAATCAACGTGACAGTATGTTCCGCTACAGCGACAGCATTACCGCCACCATTATTGGAAACTTTGACACCTAGTTCGCCAAGAGCGGTCTTATCTACATAATCTGTGCCCGCGCTGACCGTTTGAACTAATCTTAATTCAGGGCATTTTGTAGCCAGTTCAGCTGGCACATCAGTGTGTCCCGTCAATATCATAGCTTTAGTATCTTTCAAAATTTCCGAAAGTTCATCTATAGGAAGACGGGAATCCACCCATTCAAGATCTGTTTCACCTGGAAAAGCCTCTTTCAAAGCCTCTAGTCTTCCATCATCTGGACCAAAATTCACAATTTGAGGACTCATAAATATTTCATCTCCATTTTTTACTATGACACGATTATATTAAACAGGC
>CAZUHE010000114.1:0-4183 GCA_964620395.1 uncultured Dehalococcoidia bacterium | reverse complement strand
TTTGAACACGTCGCAAACCTTGATCTCCTTTTCTGTCATTTAATCATAACGCTCCCTTGGGCCAAGGCGGTTGAGGTCTCTTTACTTCACCAATGTAGGAACGTTCCATAAAAAGGCCCAAGAAATGATTAAAGGTTTCAAGACCCTGATCCTCAGGAGGAATAAATGTTTTCAGGTAAGCTGACTGACCATTTGAGAAAACAAAAGTAGGGGTACCAAATATCCCGTGAGTTTCTGTAGCCTCCCTGTGATCATCCGTTACTATGGTTAGCAGGCTAGGATCCCGTAAATCATTTTCAAATTGTTTGACATCCAACCCAACGTCATCAGCCAAATCAACAAGTAGGCCAATGTCGTTCAAAGGAATTCGATTACCCCCATGCCTTTCCGTCAACAATCTCAAAAAAAATGCATCAAAGGCATCTTTCCCTTGTCTTCTCGCAGCTTCACCTGCAACTGATGCCAATAGTGATCTGGTTTTCGTTAAATCTTCTTTATCCCAAACCTTTCCCGAATCACCATTAGTCGCATTAATTTGCTCTAGCGAAAAATTTCTCCAACGGAGTTTCAAATCACCTGAATAGTGTGAGACAACTGGATCCAGCCACACGGCCGCATTGTAAACATAGGGTCAGGCAAAATCAAAATAAACATCAAATTGTAATGTGTCCATAATTGGAAGCCTCCTTTTACCCGAAATACTACAGGGGTATAGAGAGCGACTCAAGTGTAACAACTTGTTAACAATTATCAGAAAATACTAGAATGAGTTGATACGATAATATATCTACTATCGTTAAAAACAGTAAAGCTGATTGGATAAAATGTTTTTTATTACGCATTTAGGAGTTAATCGCAATGGCAAATGAATCGGCAGAAATATTAAAACTAATGAAAGATAACGGATGCGATATCCTCGACCTAAAATTCACTGACTTGCCAGGAACGTGGCAACATTTTTCTGTTCCAGTAGGTCAGGTAGATGACTCTTTGATTTCCAAGGGTGTCGGGTTTGATGGATCAAGCATACGAGGATTTCAATCAATAGATGAATCTGACATGCTCATAGTCCCAGACGCAAGTACTGCTAAGGTAGATCCGTTTTTTGAAGGAACGGTGACCTGCATTGCAGATATACGTGATCCTATATCCGGTGAAAGCTATAGCAGAGACCCAAGGAACATAGCCAAAAAAGCGGAATCTTATCTAAAATCTACAGGGATTGGAGATACTTCTTTTTGGGGACCAGAAGTAGAATTTTTTATTTTCGACTCAGTACGATTCGCATACGGATCCAACCACGGATTCCACGAGGTGAATTCCGATGAAGGCATCTGGAATTCAGGAAGCGAATATATGCTGGATAACGAAACATTAAACCAGGGATACAGGCCGAGACATAAGGAGGGATATTTCCCAGCATCCCCGGTTGATACTTTTCAGGACCTACGAAGTGAGATGGTTAGATCCCTTGTAAATGATTTTGGATTAGTTATAGAGGCCCAGCATCATGAGGTCGCCACTGGTGGCCAAGCTGAAATAGACATGAAATTTGACAGCCTACTTACAACAGCAGATGCCGTCATGACATATAAATATGCTGTACGAAATGTAGCGAAAAGAAACGGTAAAGTTGTCACATTCATGCCTAAACCTCTATTTGATGACAATGGAACAGGAATGCACACCCACCAATCAATATGGAAAGATGGAGTACCACTATTTGCCGGCGATAAATATGCAGGATTGTCGGATTTAGCTTTGAATTACATTGGAGGGCTGATAAAACATGGAAAGGCATTGATGGCTCTTGCGGCCCCAACGACTAATTCATATAAACGGCTGACACCAGGCTTTGAAGCACCCACCATTTTAGCTCTATCTGCCAGAAACCGATCAGCCGCATGTAGAATTCCTATGTACTTTGACGATCCAAAGGCAAAAAGAGTCGAATTCAGATCCGCAGACCCTACCTGCAACCCATATCTAACCTTTTCAGCAATGTTGATGGCAGGACTTGACGGTATAGAAAACGGATACGATCCAGGAGAGCCACTACAGCAAGATCTTTTTGAACTATCAGCAGATGAGACCGCTAAATTTCCACAGGTACCCGCAAGTTTAGAAGAAGCACTGGACGCATTGGAAAATGACCATGACTTCCTGCTGAAAGGGGGCGTGTTCACTGAGGATGTAATTGAGAATTGGATAAGCTTCAAAAGAGAAAATGATGTTGATCCAGTCAGACTAAGGCCGCATCCTTATGAATTTTATCTGTCATTTGACGCGTAAACACATGAGGTTTGGCGAATAAGATGGGCGGCGGCGATCAGTACTTCCCCATCTTATTCGCTATCGTATAATCCCGGATAGTCACGCCTTATGAGGAAAGGCGTGACTATCCGGGATTTCAACCTGACCCCAGTGAATAGCTACTAGAATAATGCCTTCTAAAAATTACAATCCAAACCTCTTTAAAAGACAAACACTATGGACCAAAATACTGAAGCAAAAGACTTTGTTTTACATGAAGCTCGAGAGAATGACGTTAAATTTATTCGACTATGGTTTACAGATATACTGGGCAGCATAAAAGGCTTCGCAATCACTGTTGAAGAATTGGAAAATGCACTGGTGAGAGGCATGGGGTTTGACGGTGCTTCCATCGAAGGATTTGCTAGATCAGATGAGAGAGACTTATATGCTCTGCCGGACCCCAACACATTTAACGTTTTACCCTGGCGCCCTAAAGTAAATGCAGTGGCAAAAATGTTCTGTAACATCGTTACTCCAGATAATAACGCGTTTGACGGAGATCCAAGGTCTGTTTTGAAACGTAATCTGGATAAAGCCGCAGAAAAAGGTTACACCTATTATGTTGCCCCGGAATTAGAGTATTTTTATTTTAAAGACAGCAAAGGGGTGGATTTCCTAGATAATAGTGGTTATTTCGACCAAGATGCTCCTGATGTGGGCACAGATCTCCGTCGTGAAACTGTGCTAACTCTGGAAGAAATGGGCATACCCGTAGAATCAAGTCATCACGAAGCAGCACCAAGTCAGCATGAAATAGATTTGAGGCATACCGATGCCCTAACAATGGCAGACACCGTTATGACATATAAGTTAGTCGTGAAAGAAATTGCAATGAACCATGGCGTGTTCGCTTCCTTCATGCCGAAACCAGCTAATGGGATTAACGGAAATGGTATGCACACACACATGTCGCTTTTCAAAGGTGATAAAAACGCTTTCTATGAGGAGGGAACAAAACATCATTTATCCTCCACAGGAAGACATTTTTGTGCGGGATTGCTAAAGCACGCGAGAGAGATAACCTTAGTCACAAACCAGTGGATCAATTCATACAAGAGACTTGTCCCAAGCTACGAGGCCCCGAAATACGTAACCTGGGCGGAAGTAAATCGTTCTGACTTAATACGAATACCATCTTTCAAGGTCGGAAGGGAATCGTCCCGCAGGATTGAATATAGAGCACCAGACCCTGCGTGTAATCCTTATCTAGCATTCAGTGTTTTGTTGGCTGCAGGTATGGCTGGCATTGAAAACGAATATGAATTACCTTCACTATTGGAACAAAACGCACAAAACATGAGTATAGAAGAAAGAAAATCACACGGCATAGAATCACTGCCAGGGAATTTATGGGAGGCTATACAAATTACCCAAGATAGCGAGTTAGTGAGATCAACCCTTGGGGATCGGGTCTTTGAAAATTTTATAGCCAACAAGAAAATAGAATGGGATAATTATTCCACTCAGGTATCCCAATATGAGTTGGACACATATCTAAATACACTTTGAGATAAATGCATCAAATGAAGAAAAACAAATACAAATTCCCCGATCTACCCAAACTTCAAAAACAAGGTCTCTACGATCCGATTTTTGAACATGATGCTTGCGGCGTTGGTTTGGCAGCTGATATCAATGGAGAAAAGGGACACACTATTGTGATCCAGGGTCTTGAGATACTGGATAGACTTGGACATCGAGGGGCAGCCGGTGCAGATCCGGAAACTGGTGATGGGGCTGGAATTCTGGTACAGATTCCGGACGAATACCTTAGAGAGGACTTAGCCAAGCACAATATCAAATTACCTCCTGAAGGCCAATATGGTGTAGGAATGACTTTCCTGCCAATGGATAAAAGTAAACGTCA
>CAZUHE010000113.1:0-4197 GCA_964620395.1 uncultured Dehalococcoidia bacterium | reverse complement strand
GGGATTTCTGCTCTAACTTTTTCTATGTTGTTTAAGTCCATAAGGGAAGATAACTCCTAGAATTTCATAACTTTAACGCATTTTACATCTACATAACTTTTAAGTTGTAGAGACTTTCTTGGTATCGAGTGAATTAGATACTATAATGCGGTCATAACAGACTGAAGGAGGATCTATCGATGCTGCGATACTTAAAATCAATAGGGTTAAATAGTAACCAACCTCGCGGTAGAGGGTTCAATCACCCATATGATATCGCTATAAGCAGTGACGAACGTATATATGTGTTGAACAGAATGTACCCTAATTCAGCTCTTGGTATTCGAGTCCAAATATGTGATATTAATGATGAATGGTACGGCGAATTTGGAGAGAGTGGCGGCGATGGATCCAACCAGTTCTTAGTACCTGTGGCTATGGATTTTGATAGGAATGATAGGCTGTATGTTACCGACGAATCCCACCACCAAGTAAAAATCTTTGATAAAAACGGAAATTTTATAGAAGCTTGGGGCAGAGGGAATTCAAAAGCAAGTAATTTGTCTGGGCCCTCAGGGATATGCGTAGACAGCCAGAATGAGATCATTGTGGTTGAACAATATCCAGGAAAAATAACCAAGATATCAAGTGATGGAGAGATCCAATTTTCATTTGGTGAAAATGGTACGAACAACGGACAATTTGATTTGCCGTGGGGAGTCACAGTGGATAGGGAGGACAACATATACGTTGCGGATTGGAGGAACGACAGGGTACAAAAATTCACAATGAATGGGGAATTTATTATGTCTGTAGGTGTTTCTGGGGAGGGCCCAGGTGAATTGAAAAGACCTTCCGGAGTAGCGGTGGACAGACAGGGCGTGATTTATGTTGCAGACTGGGGAAACGAGAGAGTACAAATATTTGATGCCGAAGGAAAATTCATAAGGGTACTACAAGGGGATGCTGATTTATCTAAATGGTCGGTGGAGTGGCTAGAATCAAATCTAGATCAATACCGGGCAAGGGAAGAGTCAACTTTAATGATGAATGATCTTCCTGAACATCTCAGGACGCCGTATCACATTGCTTCCCAGACAGAGCCTATTTTCTGGGGGCCTGTGTCAGTGGTCATTGATTCTAATGACCGTCTTTTAGTTACTGAACATAGCCGTCACAGGATACAGATTTTTGAATTAGAAAAATCTGGGGTCACGTGACTTACAGTTAATTATTTTTGATGATATGGAGAAACACATGACTTACGAAAAAAGAGTTGAAGCAGCTCATCTTGCGAGGAGAGCTGGATTTGGTGCTAGTCCTGAGGAACTTGATACCTATGAAGATATGAGATACGAAGATCTTGTTGAAATATTTATACGGCCTGATCATGTTACCTATGTAGGTGATGATCTGATATTTAGAAGACATCCCAATATACATGCTCAGCTTACTCATAACCCGATGCATTGGACGTATCGGATGTTAACGACAAACAACCAGTTGGAGGAAAAGATAGCACTTTTCTGGCACGGCGTTTTTGCAACTGGTGAAGGAAAACTAAATAATTTTGGGTCCGCCAACAACCAGATTGAGATGTTTCGGAGAAATGGAATAGGGAAATTCGATGATCTTTTGCTTGAGTTAGCTAAAGATCCCGCGATGATAATCTGGTTGGATAATCAAACCAATCACAAGTCGGAAATAAACGAGAATTTTGGCAGAGAAATCCTGGAACTATTTTCCATGGGTGTAGGTAACTATACTGAACAAGACATAAAAGAATGTGCTAGGGCTTTTACTGGATGGAGTGTGAAAAACGCAGACTATATGACTTTGATGGCTGAGTCAGATTCAATATGGCCTTACGGAAGAATATGGTGGCATTTTGAATACAATGAAGATGATCATGACGATGGAGAAAAGACTTTTTTAGGTGAAACGGGAAATTTAAATGGGGATGATATCGTTAGGATTATATGCAAGAATGAGGCCACTGCACGATTTATATCCAGGCATTTATATACGTTTTTTGTGGCAGATGAGGTCCCTGTTCCCCAATGGTCTAATGTGACTCCGAGAGATCCCGAAGCCATTGACATCTTGGCAAAAGCGTACATGGAGAGTGATTATTCTATTGAACACATGTTAAGGGTATTATTCAACTCTGATTTCTTTAAAGAGGCTAGATTCACCAGGGTAAAGAGCCCTGCCGAACTTGTCATTAACACCTTACGGGCATCTGGCACATATGATGATATTGATGCGGCAGATACAACTGTATTTACGGTCATGGAAGAGGCTGGGTTTATGGGTCAAAAACTCACGAATCCTCCTTCTGTGGAAGGGTGGCATACAGGCGAAGAGTGGATCAATAGTGGAGCCTTGGTAGATAGAGTCAATTTTGCCAGCAGATACTTTGGGGATTGTGGTAATAGCGGTGTGATGAAGATGGCAACACGGGTTAAGTCAAGTCTTAAAAATGACTTTAAGATGAATGAATTGATCGAATCTTGTCTGACGGTGTTTGGTCATGTAGAAATTTCTGGATACACCTACGATACATTGATGGAATTTGCCAAGTCTGCTTCTATATCTGTAGGTGACCCCCAAAATATTACAGAGGATCAAATTACAGATTTGTTTAAGATAATATCTTCCAGTAAAGAATTTCAGATGTGTTAATGCTTGAAAATCATTCATGCTAAATCAAACACCTTCACAAGTAGATAACAAACGGAGAGATTGGACATGAAACCTGTTGTAGTGGCTGATTACAAAAACATTGTCGGTGAAGGCCCTTTGTGGCATCCAAAGAAAAACATTTTGTTTTGGATTGACATAATGGCGGGGCGTATTTTCACCCTTGATCCATCTACTGGAGATCATAGTTTGTTTCATCAGGGCGGTATTCTTGGTGGATTTACATTCCAGGCGGATGATTCTCTATTGCTATTTATGGAGAAAAATTCAGTAGCTATTTTGAAGGATGGGGAAACTGAATACTTGATAGACAAGGATGAAACGCTGGATGAGGATGCGAGATTCAACGATGTGATATCTGATCCTAAAGGTAGAGTGTTTTGCGGAACCATGCCGACCGATAACAAGTCAGCAACTCTTTACCGGATGGACCTTGATGGTTCAATAAAAACAATATTGACTGATGTTGGATTGTCGAATGGGCTTGGATTTACACCTGACGGAAGCAAACTTTATTACACTGATTCTTATGCAAGAAAAATATATATATTTGACTATGATATCGAAACGGGAGATATTGAAAATCAAAGGACTTTTGTAGAAACGCCGGAAGGGGACGGAATTCCTGACGGTATGACAGTGGATGTTGATGGAAATGTCTGGTCCGCTCGCGCAAACGGATCTGCGCTTTATCGTTACACCCCAGAAGGAGTTCAAAACCTCAAAATAGATTTTCCCGCGAAGATGGTTTCAAGTGCGATATTTGGTGGTAAAGATTTGTCTGATTTATATGTAACGACAATTGGGGGCAATGATAGGGAAAATCAGGGATCAGGTGCAGGGGCCTTATTTAAGGTGGAAACTCAAACTAGTGGTATGCATGAGTTTTTCTCTAGGGTTTGTATCTAGATTAACAAGGTTGTTTAGTAGAGGTAATTACACCTCTGATAAAGTTTTGGATTTTAGTTTGTCCCAATCCCAAATTGCACCCCACCCAGGTAGATCGGGCGGAGAAATACTGCCGTTTTCAGCGGAAGGGGGGTTGGTGATTCCATAATCTAGTCCGGATTTTTCCTGGCTGCCATCAAAATATTCATAATAGGATGTGTTGGATATACTTACTGCAAGGTGTGCATGTACCAATCCGCTTAATGCTCCGCCAGCATTTAGTTCTATTGTAGTTCCATGTAATTCTGCGAGGTGTGCGAGCTTTATGATTCCTGTGGTTCCGTGGCGAGCATTTGCCCTGATTAAATCAGTTGCTCCACTGATAAGCCATTGGGCAGATAAATCTACGTCATCCATCATCATTTCTGGAGCCAGTATGGGTATATCAACAGCGTCACAAAGAGATTTCATGTTTTTATGGTGTCTCTCTGGAAGAGGCTCTTCAAACCATCTGTAATCTAATTCTGTGAGTACTCTTCCAATTCTAATTGCCTGTTCCAGAGAATAAATTCCGACTGCATCGTGCATGATATCTATATCTGGACCAACAGCTGATCTTATAGCCTC
>CAZUHE010000112.1:0-4293 GCA_964620395.1 uncultured Dehalococcoidia bacterium | reverse complement strand
TATGGTTATTTACTTCTATCCCTGTTTAACTCGACCCGACAAAACATTTACAAACCCGGCGAGTGGGTTGTTCAGAGTTCTTGTCACTCCAGACAATGGGGAATTCAAGACATGTACTAATCCTGAAATCGATCCTTGCATCTGTGTAACCAGTCTACCAACCAATTCCTCTCTACCCGGAAGTTTAGATAATTCTTCTATCTGAGCCGTTGATAGTACTTGATTCCCTATAATTCCCGATCCGATCTTGATATCAGATCCACTGTCCTTGATAAATCCAACGATAGCCTTCGCAGGTATTTGTTCTTCACTGTATCCAAATATAATTCCCGTAGGGCCATCAACTAATTCTTTCATCTCAGGCCAATCAGACTGTTCAGCTGCTATCTTCAAAAGCGTATTTTTGACTACTTTGTATTTAAGACCTTGTTCTCTCAAGGAGTTACGTAAGTTACTCATCTCAGAGACCGCAAGTCCCGAATAGTCGGTTGCAATCGCTATTGTGCAATCAGCCATCGCGACCTTCAGATCTTCAATAGCTTCTGTTTTTGCATCGGTAGGCATAAGCAACTCCGAAATATATTATTAGTTAAAAAAAAACCTCTAGCCTATCAGACATAGAGGTTGCTTTTAAGGGAATTCAGATTCAGAAGCCCCTACAGAAACCTCGGCAGGTATATTTAATCCTTTAGGAACCCACTGTCTCAGGCCAAGATACTATTCTACTGTAAGTGTTGTCACCGAGGCAACATCTAAAGACACGCTAGGCCCCATGGTGGTAGTTAGATAAGCCGACCTGATAAATTGCCCTTTCACTCCTGAAGGTCTAGATCTCATAATCGTATCAACTAGAGAAGACAAATTATCTAATAGTTGCTGTTCATCGAAACTAGCCTTTCCTATTGGGACATGAATAATCGCAGTCTTATCTAGCCTGAATTCCACTCTACCTTTTTTCGCTTCTTCCACAGCGCGACCTATATCTTCTGATTGCACTACAGTTCCTGTTCTTGGGTTGGGCATCAAGCCTCTTCTACCCAAAATTCTTCCCAACTTACCAACTTTACCCATCATGTCGGGAGTAGCAATAGAAACATCAAAGTCCAACCACCCTCCTTCAATTTCTTTTATCAAGTCATCATTACCAACGCGGTCAGCCCCTGCTTCTTTTGCGGATTCAATTGCATCACCTTGACAAAAAACGATCGTTCTAAGTTGCTTACCCACACCATGAGGTAGAAGAGCTACTCCTCGAACCATTTGATCCGCATGTCTTGGATCAGCTCCCGTTTTCATGTGTAATTCTACTGTCTCATCAAATTTAGCTGTGGCGCACTTTTTCGCCAAGGAGACAGCTTCAGTAGAGGAGTAGTTCTTACCTTCTTCTATTGCGTCGGTTGCTGCGTTATATCTTTTGCCGTGTTTTACCATATCAATTGACCTTCCATGTAAATCTCTGGGCTCAGTTCACCATTATGCCCATACTTCTAGCTGTTCCCTCGATAATCTTGATTGCCCCTTCTATATCCGCGGCGTTGAGATCTTTGATCTTTGTTTCAGCTATTTCTTGTACTTTCGCTCTTGATATCGTAGCCACCTTGTCAGCCAAAGGATTAGCACTACCTTTCTGAATTCCGGCAGCTTTCCGTAATAGATCTGAAGCAGGCGGGCTCTTAACTATAAAGTCAAATGACCTATCCTCATAGACAGTTATCTCTACAGGAACTATCGAACCAGACAAAGATGCAGTTCTTTCGTTGTATTCTTTAACGAAACCCATGATATTAACACCATGCTGACCAAGGGCAGGACCTATGGGAGGAGCAGGAGTAGCTTTACCAGCTTCAATCTGTAATTTTATAAGACCCATTACTTTCTTTGCCAATTTCAGATACCTCTACTTATGCCTTTTCAACCTGTAAGAAATCAAGTTCCACTGGAGTTTCCCTTCCAAAAAAAGAAACCAACACCTTCACTTTGGCACGGTCCGGATATACTTCTTCCACTGCACCCATAAAATCAAGGAAAGGCCCTTCAGTAATTCTCACCGTTTGACCTTGTGCGAACCCGACACGAACACGTGGCTCGTCTGATTGAATTTGCTTGAGAATATTATCAACTTCGTGCTGTTCAAGTGGAACAGGCTTGGGACGATTATCACTTTCATCTTCAGCAGACACAAACCCCGTAACACCGGGAGTAT
Source organism: uncultured Dehalococcoidia bacterium (assembly GCA_964620395.1). GTDB lineage: Bacteria > Chloroflexota > Dehalococcoidia > Lucifugimonadales > UBA826 > CAZUHE01. The sequence goes on along the minus strand of CAZUHE010000112.1, from coordinate 2,090 downwards.
TGCGAACAACAAACCAACTGTCATCGTCCATTTCCATGTGTACTAATATGTATCCTGGGAAAACCTTCCTAGACACAGAGGATTTCTGTCCATCTTTATACTCTATCTCTTCTTCAGTTGGAACAACTACATTAAATATTTTGTCACTCACATCCATGGTCTTTATTCGTTGTTCCAGATTATTCTTAACTCGGTCTTCCTGACCAGAATAAGCATGAATGATATACCATCTGCCGGTGCTCAAGTTCTGCTCTGTCATAATAAAATCCCCGCGCCTAATCCAAAATAAACCCGAAGGCCCATCCAAATACTAAATCTGCTACACCGAGAACGACTCCAATGACTGCAGCAACCGCTAGCACCATCAAAGTGAGTCTCAATGTCTCATTAGTACTAGGCCAAGTGACTCTTCTAAGTTCCCCTATGACCTCACCAAAAAATCTCAGATTCACTGATCGTTTCGCAGCATCAGATCCTAGTTTTCTCTGCACAGCTATCGTATCTCCCTGTGAATCTTGTGAGTCCTACATCTCGGGCAATATTTTTTCAATTCCATTCTCTGGGGATCATTTCTTCTGCTTTTACTAGAATCGTAGGTTCGTTCCTTACAGTCAACGCAACCGAAGGTTACCAAAACTCTATTTTCTCCTCGCCTAGCCATTTTAAACCCTTATTTAAATAGTTTGGACAGCGGACGTTGAATGCCGTCCTCTGCCCAAACCTTAGTCGTTTTACTATATGGTTTCCTATCCAGTAACTTTGGTGATAACTCCGGAGCCTACAGTTCTGCCCCCTTCTCTTACAGCAAATCTCAACGTCTCCTCCAGAGCAACTGGTGTTATCAACTTCACTTTCATCTCAATGTTGTCACCAGGCATCACCATTTCAACTCCATCAGGAAGCTGTATATCCCCAGTAACGTCTGTAGTCCGTATGTAGAATTGTGGCTTGTAACCGTTAAAGAACGGTGTATGCCTGCCACCCTCTTCTTTACTAAGGACATAAACTTGGGCATCATATTCCGTGAACGCTTGGATACTACCCGGAGCGGCCAACACTTGACCTCGCTCTATATCCTCCCTGTCGACACCACGTATAAGTAATCCAACGGCATCACCAGGTTCTCCTTCATTCAAAGTCTTATGGAACATCTCAACCCCAGTAACAGTTGTCGTATATGTGTCTTTAATACCGACAACCTCGACCTCGTCACCCACATTCACAATTCCTTTTTCAACTCTACCTGTCACCACAGTTCCCCTTCCTTTAATGCCAAAAACATCCTCTACTGGCATAAGAAACGGTTGATCCTTTGGTCGATCAGGTACCGGTACGTACTCATCAACTGACTTCATTAATTCCCATATCCCTTTACCCCACTCACTATCTCGGCCTTTATCTTCAGCCTCAAGTGCATTCAAAGCACTAACCCTTACAAATGGTATGTCATCGCCTGGAAACCCATATTCACTCAAGAGTTCCCTCATTTCTAGTTCCACCAACTCGAGTAATTCCTCATCGTCCAACATATCAACTTTATTCAAGGCAACGACTATCTTTGGTACCTCAACTTGTCTAGCAAGGAGAATGTGCTCACGAGTCTGTGGCATTGGGCCATCAGGCGCACTCACAACAAGGATGGCACCATCCATTTGAGCCGCTCCAGTTATCATATTTTTGATGTAGTCAGCGTGCCCAGGACAATCAACGTGGGCATAATGTCGAGTTTCGGTTTCATATTCAACGTGCGTTATAGCTATGGTAACCCCTCTCTCTTTCTCTTCAGGGGCATTATCTATACTGTCGAAAGCCCTATATTCAGCAAGCCCTTCACTCGCTAAAACTGAGGATATCGCGGCAGTAAGAGTAGTCTTACCATGATCGACGTGTCCAATCGTACCTACATTCAAATGCGGTTTCGTTCTTTCAAATACTTGCTTAGCCAATTCCTATTCCCTCCAATATTCTGGAGCCCACAAGCAGATTTGAACTGCTGACCTCGTTCTTACCAAGAACGCGCTCTGACCGGCTGAGCTATGCGGGCCCGGTGTGCTCTTTTTATAAAATAATTGTACCAATTTTTTTCACTC
>CAZUHE010000111.1:0-4379 GCA_964620395.1 uncultured Dehalococcoidia bacterium | reverse complement strand
ATTGATAGAGAGGACTTATGTTTTCGTCTGAATTTGGATAATGTGGCCAAAAAAGCAATTTTAGATTTTTCTATTTTGGAAACATTTCATAGTTTAATCAGCCGAAGTGAGCTATACAATAAACTTAAACCATGTTCCATTAGTTCCATCAATGCGGGAAAATTTTTCTTAAATAAAAGCCGCAGCGATAAAATTTCCTTATTTTTAGACGAGCTCATAAATTTTAAATTGGAAATAGATGGAAATGATCTATTGTCGTTGGGAGTAGAACAAGGTCCGGAGGTGGGTGAATTTCTGAAATTATTGCGGGATGCGGCATTGGATCATGCAATAATCGGTAAGATCGCCCAACTCGAACTTGCTGAAAAACTCTTGGCTGACTAGCTAACCGATTGCAACGCCAGAACTACCTGGTTCAGTCATCGATTCCGGATTTAATATTTCAATAAGTTCGGTTTCGGATAGATCTGTTTCTTCCAAAGCTACATCCATAATGTTCCTTCCTGATTCCTGTGCTTTGTGTGCGATACGTGCTGATTCATCGTACCCAATGTGGGGAACAAGTGTTGTCACTATGGCTAATCCTTTTCGAACCATGGTTGGACCGGCATCGGTGGCTTCAATACCTTCAACACATTGGATAGAAAGATTGGAGCAAGACGTGCTCAGAATATCTATAGATTCCAGTAAATTGTACGCTGCTACGGGCATCATAACGTTGATCTCAAAATTGCCAGACTGTCCTGCGATATTCACGGTGGCATCGTTTCCTATTACCTGGGCAGCAACTTGGCATACCGATTCAGGTATAACAGGATTTACTTTTGCTGGCATTATAGAGCTACCAGGCTGTACTTCCGGTAAGGTGATCTCTCCAAATCCGCCTCTTGGTCCAGAGCCCATCCATCTTATGTCATTCGAGATTTTCATCAAACTTACTGCGAGAGTTTTTAAACAACCGCTTGCTTGAACTATATTGTCTAGTGAACTCTGTGCTTGGAAATGATTAGATGTTTCTTTAATATCAAAACCCAGTATGCTCGATAGCTCATGGCACACTTTTATTGCAAATTCCGGGTGAGTATTAACACCCGTGCCAACCGCTGTCCCTCCCAATGCTACTTCTGCAAGTTCATTTTGAGCGACTTTAATTCTGTTGATGGATCTCTCGATCTGCCCCGCATATCCCAAAAACTCCTGTCCGAGCCTTATGGGAGTAGCGTCCTGTAAATGGGTTCTGCCCGTCTTAATTATGGGCATGAACTCTTCTGATTTTGCATTAAAGGCTATTAGTAACTTTTCTAGTGATGGGATTAATTGAGAGTTTATACTGTCTAAAGCTGCAATATGAATCGAAGTGGGGATTACGTCGTTTGACGACTGTCCGATATTGACGTGGTCATTTGGATGAACAGGAACCCTTGAACCGATAACTCCTCCTAAGATTTCGATGGCTCTGTTTGATATAACTTCGTTAGCATTCATGTTTGTAGAAGTTCCAGAACCAGTTTGGAAGATATCTACAACGAATTGTTCGTCAAATTTTCCGTCTGATACTTCTTGTGATGCTGTAACGATCGCATTTCCTAAATCCTTGTCTAAAAGTCCCAAACCCATATTTGTTTTTGCGGCAGCCATTTTGATGTATCCGATGGATTTAATAAATGAACGCGAGAATCTGAGATTGCTAATTGGGAAATTCAGTTTAGCTCTCATCGTATTAGCTCCATAATACGCGTCAACGGGGACATCAAATTCCCCCATTGAATCTTTTTCTTTTCTATATTCTTGTTTGTTTGCCAATTTCATCTCCAAATTTAGTTGTTTTTTATACATTAAACCCATAGGCCTGCCCACGAGATTGGTTCAGAGGGTACGTATGTTGATTTAAATTCTAATTTATTCTATGTTGATTACTCAAAATAAAACCACATATGTTTGCTTTAGATTGGAGATTTGACGATGAGAATAGTTGATTTTAGGAGCGACACTGTCACCCTTCCTACGCCGGAAATGTTGAAAGGAATGGTTGATGCCAAAGTGGGCGATGATGTATTTAGTGATGATCCATCTGTGAATATGCTGGAAGAGAAAGCTGCAAAAATAATGGGAAAAGAAGCCGCAGTTTTTGTGGCGAGCGGGACCATGGGGAACCTGGTGTCGGTTTTGGCTCATTGTGAGAGAGGTGGCGAAATAATATTGGGTGATCAGTCTCATATTTTCCGGTCCGAGGGCGGAGGAGCCTCTGCTTTAGGTGGTATTTCATATAATACAGTGACAAATAAGGAGGACGGAACCTTAGATCCGGACGATGTGAGGTCTGCTATTCGAGATTATTCCACAAGATTGTCCAGAATACATAGTGCTAGAACCTCTCTCGTGGCTCTTGAAAATACCCATAACAGTTGTGGAGGGTCCCCATTAACTGCTTCGTACACTGAATCGATCGCGAGTATTGCCCATGAAAATGGTTTGCCCCTACATATCGATGGTGCCCGAATATTCAATGCTGCTGTTAGCTTAGAAACTCCTGTTGATGAATTGGTTAGGTCTGCTGATTCTATAAGTTTCTGTTTGTCCAAGGGTTTAAGCTGTCCGGTGGGTTCAATTGTATGCGGGTCCCATTCATTCGTTGAGAGAGCAAGAGAATGGAGGAAGATGGTAGGAGGGGGGATGAGACAGGCAGGCTTTCTTGCAGCAGCAGGGATTATAGCATTAGATTCAATGGTTGAAAGACTTGCCGAGGATCATGCTAATGCGAAACGATTAGCTAAAGGCCTATCTGGTATATCAGGAATATCTATAGACCCAGATAAAGTTCACACTAATCTAGTTTTTTTTGATGTCGATAAAACTGATAATGGTGCTGCTGCCAACAAATTGGCGGATTTAGGTATAAAAGGAGGAAGCACAGGTGGTAGGTGGAGATTCGTAACCCATTATGGGATAACGCCAGACGATATTGACTACGCTTTGGAGAGCGTGGATAAAGTTTTCTCTGGATAGATAATGGATCTCTATAGACTCTATTAAAGGATTATAGGGTGCTTGTGTATTTTTCAGTCAAGTTTTGACTCATATCTGCTATCCCACAGATGCACTAACCTTTCATACAGTGATTTTTCTCTTCCAGAGACGCCGGGTCTGTAAAACCGAGTGTTTTTCAAACCTTTTGGTAAATTACATGTTTTCACGAAATTGTTTTCATAATTGTGGATGTATTTGTAACTTTTTCCGTATCCCTCTGATTTCATCAGATTTGTTACGGGATTGCGTAGGTGGTAAGGCACTTCTTTTGGCCCCGTTAAATCAATCTCTGATATAGCGGCATTAATTGCTGCATAAGCGGAGTTACTCTTTGGTGCAACGGAAAGGTATATAGTGGTCTCAGCTAAAGGTATTCTTGCCTCAGGTAACCCCAAAAAGTGTACGGCTTGCTGTGTAGATATTGCTAGGGTCAATGCATTTGGGTCTGCTAGGCCAATGTCCTCTGATGCCAATATCACCAATCTTCTTGCTATGTACATTGGATCCTCACCGGATTTCAGCATCCTGGCTAAGTAGTATAGAGAAGAATCTGGATCAGATGATCGGACTGATTTTATAAAAGCAGATATGGTGTCATAGTGGAAATCCCCCTGTTTGTCGTATGGGCTTGGGGATGCTTGTACCACTTGACGTACCAAACTTTCCTTTATGCTAGGGTTATTCGCAGACGGAGGGAGTGAATTGGCACAGAGTTCTAAAGCGTTTAGTGCCCATCTAGCGTCTCCTCCCGACATGGCTGCAATTAATGTTAATCCGTCAGAATCGAGATCAACATTTCTGTTTCCTAAACCGTGTTTCCTATCGGTTAATGCCCTTTTGATTATGTCTTGGATGTGATGCTCGGAAAGAGGATTCAATTTGAAAATACCGCATCGAGACAATAGAGGCGCTATGACTTCGAAGGAAGGGTTCTCAGTCGTTGCTCCAATGAGTATGACGGAACCATCCTCGACATGCGGTAATATGACATCCTGCTGTGCTTTGTTGAATCGATGTATTTCATCTATAAACAGGATCGTTTTTTGCCCAGTTCTTCCAAGAAGATTTTTTGCGTCGGATACTATTTCACGCAGGTCTGAAACTCCAGAAGTAACTGCGCTAATAGGATGAAAATCGTATCTGGCCTTGACGGATATCAGGTTCGCCAATGATGTTTTACCTGTTCCTGGAGGTCCCCACAGTATAAAGGACGGGATGTTATTGTTTGAGATGCTTTTCCAAAGAGGGGTATCTACTCCAATTATTTCCTCGTGACCGATGATATCTTCAAGATTTGTTGGCCGCATTCGTGCGGCCAGAGGGGCACTGGTTGAAAGTAAATTTTCTGCTTT
>CAZUHE010000110.1:3131-4382 GCA_964620395.1 uncultured Dehalococcoidia bacterium | reverse complement strand
GAATCAGCCTTATTCATCTGACAACCTGTAGTCCAAATATGATAGCTTTTCATTTTAATTTTATTGTTGGACCATATCCTAACTTTTGGGGTATGTTAAATATTTGTGGCGGAGGGAATGGGATTCGAACCCATGAGAGGGCTTTCACCCCCTAACCGCTTAGCAGGCGGCCGCACTAGACCTCTATGCGATCCCTCCTTACTATTCTGTGATTTGAATTCACAATTATAGGCATAGCTAAGCTGACTAGCAATAGGTTTTTAATTTTTTTTTAATTATTGTACCCAAAGAGGTTAACTTCCGTCTGCAGTTGATGGATGAGATCATACGTCAGCGTCGCTAGTATTTCTCAAGGGTCTGAATCCATCTGCGTCTCCAATCCATACTTCCCCTCCAACAAAGTACTCTTTTTTCCAGATAGGAACTTCTTCCTTGATTCTGTCTACGGAATAAACAGATGCGTCAAATGCCTCTTTTCTGTGGGGGGATCCTACGGCAATGATTAAACTTGCTTCTCCGATATCGACTCTACCGAGCCGGTGTTGGATATGGGCTTTAACGTCCCAGTTCTCACACATTTCCTTCGCGACTTTTTCCAGTTTTTTTTGGGCCATGGGCAAGTAAGCTTCATACTCAAGAAATAGTACTTTCCTGGAATCTGTATGGTCTCGAGTGACTCCGTGAAAGACTACAACAGCTCCATGTAAACTATCTGATACGAATTTACGACCATTCTTATCAGATATAGGATCCTCAGTGATTTGTATTGCGTAGGGAGAGTTATGATTCATATCTCATTATTTTAACCTGGTTGTTTTATCCGCCACTTACTGGTGGAATTAGGGCTACAGTATCCCCTTGGTTTATAACCGTCGAATGTTCTTTATATTCTTCGTTTATCGCTGCTACAATTTCCTGAGGGGGGCACTTTATGTCCGGATATCTTTCGCAGATAGTTTCGATTATTTTTGCTAGGGTACTGCCTTCCAAGACTTCTATCTCTGTAGAAGTTGTTTTTGCTTGTTCTCGGTAGCTGGCAAACAAAAGTACGTTAATTTTCAGCATATTCTCGAGATCCGAATAGATAACTAAAATTTCTTGGATTAATCAATAATTTAATGCTCCACCGTTAACGTGTATCGTTTGGCCAGTAATGTAGTTAGCCCCATCCGAGACAAGAAATGCAACTGTTTCAGCAATTTCTTCAGGCTTACCTAATCTTCCAATTGGTACTTTTGGAATAATGGATGG
>CAZUHE010000110.1:0-3031 GCA_964620395.1 uncultured Dehalococcoidia bacterium | reverse complement strand
GCTCTTGCACAGTAGAAAGGGCCATCTAAGTTTACCGAAACAACTCTTTTCCATTCTTGTGTAGACATTGTTGCGAATTCAGAGGATTCTCTGAGCCCAGCATTATTGATTAAGATACTTACGTTCCCTAAAGAGTTTTGTATGTCGGAAATCATTTGCACGACCTCTGACTCTATTCCTATGTCAGCGATGAATGGCAATGCTTTACCGCCTTCGGCAAGTATTTCTTCACAAACTTCTCGAGCTTCTACTTCGTTGCGACGGCTATTAACAGCTACTGACGCTCCCTGTATGGCTAGTTTTAGAGCTATTGCACGACCGATATTCCGACCTGATCCTGTGACCAGAGCTATCTTGCCTTCTAAGTTCACTGTTAATTGCTACCTACGATTGAGTCTACTCGCCTCAAATTTTTTTGTGTTACCAAAAATTCACCACTTTCTATGCCCCTGATGATCTGAACTACAGCGTCGTTGTATGGCGTTGGTATACCCATTTCCTTACCTGTTTTTGATACGAAACCGTTGAGATGTTCAATTTCTGTTTTTCTTCCCTTAATAACATCTTGTGCCATGGATGGGAGACCTGGTACCGCTGGTTTGGAACCAGATAAGATTGAATCTAATTGTTCATTACCCGAACCTTCCAATGCATCTTCTAAATTTTCCAAAGTGAATCCGGGCATTGGAGGCTTGACGTTATATCCCAGTGACTTTCCTACCTTTATGGTTTCAACCGCGAGATTTATCATTTGGGACCTCGCTTCCTTATTAGCTCTGACTTCATGGCTCATTAAACCTGTCATAGCAGCGGTAGCATTGATCATGCAGTTGGTAACCATTTTAGACCATCGTTCTCCCCACAGATCATCAGTGGTGATCGTTTTGCCTGCTGCCGTGAACATCTCCGATATTTGTTTGACCCGATCAGTTACTGTACCGTCCAACTCTCCAACCATAAAACATATCGGGTCTTTTTGTAAGGATTGGGACACGCTTCCAGTGCGTGTAATGTGGCCCGGTGCATTTAGCCCAGCAGATATGGTTGTGACACAGCCAATAGTTCTATGGGCTCCTACTATTGGAGAAATCGTCAATTCGTTTATGCTATTTTGGGGACTTACGACCCAGGTTTGGTCATTAATGTAAGGTAACAATTTATTCGTAATGTCGGCAGTTTTATATGACTTAACAGAAATAACAAGTAAGTCAAAATTTCCTGATATATTTGGTATTTCATCGGTGTGCACAGCCTTTACTTTGACGGTTGATTCTCCAGTTATACCGTCGAGTTTGAGCCCATTTTTATTCATGGTATCGACATGTTCTTTCCATTCATCTATTAGCAATACGTCTTCGCCGTTTTTTGTCATATATCCACCTAGGGTACCTCCAATGGCCCCTACTCCGACTACAGCAGTACGAATTGTCATGTTCTCTCCCGATATAATTTTGTTATTGATGAAAGGATTGATTGTTGGTTTCCTGTGATTAATTCTTTACTTTAACCGGTTACTTCAGTTTCCGCATTAGGAATTCACTAAACCCAGACACCCATGTCTGGGATGTGTTTAAAGATGGAACCAAATCTAGGTTTCCCCCGCCGACGCTAGTAAAATATTCTTGGTCTCTTATCGATATTTCTTCTAATGTTTCTAGACAATCGGCGACAAAGGCAGGGCATACGACCAAAATATTGTTTGTTCCTTGATGTGCTGACTGGCTCAGAACTTCCAATATGTCGGGTTGTATCCACTTATCCATTCCGAATCTGCTTTGGAAACATAGTTGGCTTTTCTTGTCTGTACTTAACTTCATAACTATCTGTTTTACGGTTTCCAGAGACTGAAACCGGTAGCATTTTTCGTTGAAAGCGGATTTGTTTTCGCAACATTGATCCGATACCAAGCAGTATGAACCAGAGGAATCGAGTTTCTTGATCTGCCGTTCTGGCAACCCATGGAAACTGAAAAGTAGTAATTCTGAATTATGGTAATTAGGACTATTTTTTATTTGTTCAACGATGGATTCGATAAAAAAAGGTTCTTTGTAGAAACTTTCTATAGTTTCATAACGTATTTCCTTCGTTTGCAGTATATCCTTTGCTTTATCTAAACAGGATCCAGTGGTGGCTTGTGCGTATTGGGGAAACATGGGGCATAACAACAAGTTAGTTACTCCCGCATCGAGTAGCTTATTTATACCTGATTCTATAGAAGGATCCCCATATCTCATGCCTAGTTCGAATCTTATGTCCGGGGTCTTGTTTTGCAAGGCCACTTTAAATTGCTCTGAATTGACTAAAAGAGGTGAACCATCTTCTGTCCAAATACTTTGATATTGTGGTAGGACTTTTCTTGGTCTGAAAGGAGCGACTATACAATTTACTATTAGCCAACGTAATACAGGGTTTGTGTCGATCACATCAGGATCCGATAAAAATTCTTTTAAAAAACTTCGTATTCCCGTGGTGGTCGGGGCTGATGGGGTACCAATATTCATAAGTAAAACCCCGTTGATATCGTCGCTCAAGTTTTTAATCTCCTTCTGCATATATATCTAAAAACGAGCCGAGTTTACGTTAATCTTAAACTCAAATAACTGCTGCACTATTTAATGTTTCATAGCTGCTATAAATTTAATCAGTATCAAGAAAGGTTATTTCATGGATTATGACAAATATTCAGTAGTGGGCATTTCAGATATCACATTATATTACTCTGTATCGATTTAGCTACAGATAAATTCGCCTTTGATTTGACCGATGCTGATACTATTCAACTTAATTAAAGAAATTGCAGGAGTAGAAATATGCCTGACCCAACATTTGAACCGATATTAAAACCTGATTTTGAAAATATCGTTGTACAACCCAATTTACATTTGCAAAATACCTATAAAGCATTTGAATGGGAAGATATGTATGGACAACTAGATTGGTTGCCAGGTGGGGGATTGAATAAAGCTCATGAAGCTATTGATAGGCACGCTAATGGGAGAAAGCGTGACAAAATAGCGATGATATGGGAAGG
>CAZUHE010000109.1:0-4530 GCA_964620395.1 uncultured Dehalococcoidia bacterium | reverse complement strand
TATTCTTGAACCAACCGTCGTGTCACTCGCAGAAGCTTATTGATCGTCTCAACCATATGCACTGGTATACGTATTGTACGAGCCTGATCAGCAATTGCCCTGGTAATTGCTTGTCTTATCCACCAAGTAGCATAGGTACTAAATTTGTAACCTTTCCTGTAATCAAATTTTTCTACCGCCCGTATAAGACCAATATTACCTTCTTGGATAAGATCTAGGAGGGACATGCCCCTACCAATATATTTTTTTGCCACGCTGACAACTAATCTCAAATTAGCCTCGGAAAGATGCTGTTGGGCTTCATCTCCTCGACCTTTAATTTTTTCAATATGTTGCCTAAATACCAGCTCATACGGTTGCATCCCATCAATAAAGTCATCTTTTTGCACAAAGCCATCAAGATCGTCCAAATTTGGAATCCCATCCAACCCCTTAAATATGTCATCCGGCAGCAACCTGGTATTCATAGACGCTTGCTTGATCATATCTTTTAGTTCGTCCAATTCAGGTGGGTCTTCATCACGCAACTCTGAGAGTATCGCCGATATTTGCTCCAAAAGTTCATCTTGAAATATGCCATCTAGAGCGTCACGTATATCTGGATTGGCCATGAGGTCCGGCAGAGATCCATTAAATGGAACTTCTTTAGATGTCAAAATGGCCTTAATAATGTCCTCGTTTTGCCCAACTTTTTTCAGCATGTGACCCATAATCTCTCTTGCTCTGGGAGGAGTACCATCCTCCGCAGCCAATTCTTCCTCCAAGTTTTCTACATACCGTTTGCCTTCAAATTTGCGAGCTAATTCACGTTCTTCCGGAGCTTTGAGCAGATCCACTCTCCCAATTTCACGAAGGTACATTCTCACCGGATCATCAATTATTTCTACCGTTCCAATTTCTTTTTCCCACTCACGAGCAGCCTTAGCTTTTAGCTCCTCAAGATTAGGAGGTGAATCATCTTCAATTTCATCATCTTCGTTTTCGATGGGATTTTTCATCCCAAGTTCAACAACAGTTGTGTCTGTTTCATCCTCATCGTCCTCAACAAGATTTTCCCTATTCTCTTCCTCCTCCATATATCCATCTTCCTTGGAGCGACTTCCTCTCAACGCACCATCAATAAGATCTGATTCTCCCACCATGGGTTTTATTCGATCTGCTGCCATATTTAAATAACTCCTTATTAGGAACTGCTCCCGTCGCCCGCCATCCATTTCTCTTTTTTGTCAGAAAACTCAATATTGTCTGGGTTAATTTTACCAGAATGATAACTAAATCATTATTCTTGGCACATCGAATGTTTCCCTTATTCGCTTATCTACATCAGTTAATTCATTTTTCAGGTCATCAGAAGGAGGAGTATCAGTACTTTGCGACGATATAAGGCCATCTCTGTATTCAAACAACCTTCGTCTTTCGATTCTTACTATACAAGACTTTAAATCCGTCTCTGAATCTATATCAACAGACGACTGGAATGCTTTGGACATCACAACATGATATCTGTCCTTCAAATAATGGTCCAAGTTATCCACAAAACTATTCATATTTTTACTATCATATTTGGACCACTTCAGGAAAAGTTCCCTGTCATCAGGACGTCGAAAACACTCCCCATTAATCGTGAGACCTATCTCTCTGAGTTGAGGTTTACTAAATATCAAGAATAATGTTTGAGTCTCAGCAAATGTATATTCATCCCTATCAGGTTCATCTGATTCAAAATTAACATCACCATCAAATGTTTGGTTTGGGGCATATTGTTTGTTGCGGAAAGATGCCCCTTTCTGTCTAGATAGCGATGTAACCATTTGCTCAACTAACTTTTCATCCGATTGAATAGCATCAGCAATCAATCGCAAATATCTATCCTTATCAAATGGGTCAAGCCCTATCAAAAGGGGATATAACGATTCAATTACTTTCGCTTTTCCCTTGGGAACATTCAAATCAAAATTTTCCACAACTATCGGTACAAGAAAATCTAAAACAGGGAGTGCTTTTTGAACAACATTTTCCCAGTTTTCGGGAGAAGTCCTTATAAATTCATCCGGATCCTTGCCAGATGGCAGAGCAAGAACTCTTATGTTAAACGGATCTGACGCAAATAACTGATCCGACCTTCTATTTCTTTGATTCCGATCAAATAATTTCCATGCCGTCTCTAAACTCCTTATTGTGGCTTCCATTCCTGCTTGATCATGATCGAGAGCCAACACGTAGGAAGAGGCAGAAGTTCTTAGTTGTGCAACCTGTTCCGAAGTCAAAGCAGTTCCCATAGAAGCTATGACATTGGAAAACCCATGTTCATGTGCTGCTATTACGTCCATATATCCTTCAACAATAACAACTTCTTCCCGTTCTCTTATGGAATCATGGGCTATATGCAGACCATACAAAGTACTACGTTTATCAAAAACCTGAGTAGCAGGAGTATTGATGTACTTAGGGCCTGATTCATCTAGAGTCCTAGCCCCAAATCCAACAGTTCTACCTCTACGGTCATGAATGGGATACATCAATCTACCCCTGAAAAAATCGTAAATGGATCCTTGATCTGTTTTTCGCAATAAACCACAATCAACAGCGAGATCGAGTTCCACATCATGGAAAGCAAGATGATGCTTAAGAGAATCAGATGTTTTTGAACTGTATCCAAGAGAGAATTTTTCCCTAGATTTTTGATTTACTTTTCTTTCGTCTAAATAACTTAACGCAAATTTGCCCTCATCTTTCAACAAAAGTTCTTGGAAAAATTCTTCTGCCAATTTATTAATACTATAAAAATCGTTGCTGTGACTATTTGGCTGCCCCAGTGACAACTCAACCCCTGCACGTTCAGCAAGAATTCTGAGAGCATCTGAAAATTCACTGTTATCTGATTTCATGACAAAAGCAAAGATATCGCCACCAGTGGTACAGGCACCGAAACATCTCCATGTCTGTCTTTGAGGATCAACTATAAAAGAAGGAGTTTTTTCGTTATGGAAAGGACAATTGGCTTTATATGTACGTCCAGATTTGCGAAGTGTAACTTTTTCTGACACTATTTCGACTATATCTAATTTGGATTTTATCTGGTCAATATCAGCCAATGAAACATCCCTAAATTTATTTTTTCACACCTATAGTTACGTGATTTCGCCCAATTCATAAGATTCAATAGCTATCTTTTCGAGGGGATCCTTTACACTAGCAATATGCCATGACATATGATCGACTTGTGATTTTATATCCGTCAAACGTTGAGCTATTAGTTTCCAATCATGAGATTTGTTTTCTATAAGATCTAACAAAACTTCATTATAAGACTTTTGAGCACCCCATAAATCGGCAAGATCCGTACATAATTTAGCCAAATCTTCATCGTTTTCTTCAGAAAATCCCATTTCCTTAAACTTAACCAGAATTTGATGGGCAATCGCAGAACGATCTCTAGCCAATCCCAAATTTGGATTCATATTAGGTAAACCTCTACACTCTTAATTCGATGGACATATACACGCAGATGATTAATCTCCAACGACAGAAATGATATTGTAATGAGTAATATATGTGGTCCAAGTTTCCTTTATTAATTCAAGCGCCCTTTTTTGCACATCCTCATTCATAGAATTAATGATCTCAAAGGTTCTTTTCCAAATATCATCAACCTCAAGTTTCCATGGACCAAATTCGAGCCCGTGAGCATCCCGTTGCATAGCTTCCAAATGTTCATTTATATGATTTACATTACTTTCAACAAGTCGAAAGTAATAAGCATCATAAGATTTTTTTGGTGAGCCCATGGGCGGATTATATCAGGATGGTTGCATAATAATATTTACAGCATCCGATCCAAAAAAATTTTTGCACTACCAGGACTTATTTTCTCTGCCATTCTTATTGCGTATCGATCCGTCATCCCCGATATATAATCCATTACTGCCTGTTCATCTGACTCACTTATCCACCTATATTGATCTAAAATTTCGCTTCCATTAACGGAAAAATGATCAAAAAGTACATTGATAATATGTCGGGCGGTTTTTCCTTCCTCACCCTTATCCTCTGGCACATAAACATTTTGAAACATGTATTCACGTAAGGCATTTACAGCATCTTTAATTCCGTGGCTCATGATTATGACGGGAGGAGTATTAACATCCATTTCTCCAGTTGCTGACCAAGAAGATTTAACAACATCCGAAACCATAGTATTAACTCGTTTCGAATGTCGGGTACCAAGCATATTTATTACATCCTTAGGAAGGTCTTTTTCTGCAATTATCCCGGCCCTGAAGGCATCCAATAAATCGTGATTCAAATAGGCTATCGCATCTGAAATACGTAAAACTTGAGCTTCCAAAGTCATACCATCTACCATTTCTGGTTTAAAAAAGTCTCCCCTCGGTTTGGAATGATTCAAAATACCATTCCTGACTTCCCATGTTAAATTAAGGCCTTGGCCATTTTTCTCGATAACGTCAACTATCCTTAAGCTTTGCTTGTTGTGCCTAAAGCCACAACTACTTAATTTACCAAGTTCAT
>CAZUHE010000108.1:0-4616 GCA_964620395.1 uncultured Dehalococcoidia bacterium | reverse complement strand
AACGGAAATACTTTGGTCATAAGTTGACACCCCTATCCTTATACTTGGATCGCCGTCCTCTAAGGATTGTACGATTTGATCCCTAGATTTCCCTGACCAATGATTCAAAAAGGTGATTTTTGCGCTCGCGAAATTTAATCTGGAGTCTCGGGCTGAGTAATCTGCTTCGATCAACTCAATTTTCAATCCTTCGATAAGTCCGAGTTGATCGACTATATGGGAACTTTTTCCCCTCCAATTTTTTGCAACTAATTCGTGATCGGTTTCTACAAATAGTTTTAAGGCGGTTATTAAACCTGCTATTTCTTCCTTACAAACTTTTGCAGCCCTGGCAACACCAGAACTATTTGGAGCGGAGTTGGCATAGGCAGCCTGAATTAATTCGCTTTTACCACACAATATTCCAGTGGATTGCGGGCCTAACACCCCTTTGCCTCCACTGAAGCTGACAAGGTCTGCTCCCTCATCAATAAACTTGTGAAGATTTTCAGGTGGGGGTAACATCGCCGATGCATCTACAATCACTGGTACGTCTTTTGAATGGGCTATGTCGACAACTTCTTTTAGGTCTAATGCACCAGATTGCCTTGGCCCATAAACATAAGCCACCGCTGCAGTTTGACTGTTGATAGCGGTCTCTAGTTCCCATTTCTCTGTGGAATGCACGGATCCGATTTCGACCAGGTGCGCTCCCGCAGCTCTGTAACTGTGGGTGTAACCCACCTGATGCCCTCTGTGAATTATGATTTCATTTTTCATGCGGGAAGTATCGGGGAGACTCCAAATTTTCGCCGGATCATTTCCTGTCATACAGGCCGCTGCTTGAAGGACCATTCCGGCGGCAGACCCTGCAGTTACCAGGCCAGCCTCTGCTCCTGTTGTATGCGCAATAATTTCTCCGGCTTTTTCGTTGAGGTCATGTATATCTACAAACCATCCGGACGCTTCGTTCATCGCTTCCACCACGGCATCAGGCATTAAGCTTCCACCGTATGTGGTTATCCAGGAAGCGCCATTTATTATGCGTCTAACTCCTAAGGATTCATAAAATGAGTTATGAGATTTCGTCAATTATCAAAACTCCTTGTATTTGGATGGTCCGCATATCTCCCAGTCACTACTAGATGACACAATTTGTATTGACTTGTGTCTAATCAACAACCATTCCAATCTCTGGGTAGCCACGCATTCCTTCTGCTACAGGAAAATCGGCATCAGAGTACCATAAGACGCCGTCCTTGATACTGAGACCGTGGGGATCGGGCCCCTTTTCTGGTAGTTCAACCCGTTCCATTTCCTTTCCAGTAGATTTTTCGTATTTTACGACGATTTTATCTGCTCTGTCGGCGCACCAAATACCGTCTCCATCAGTAGCTAGACCGTGTAAAACATTTAAGTCACATGGGATTTCTGAGAGGATTTGGTAGGTCTTCCCATCCATCAATGCTAATTTTTTCGAAGTAGTTTCGGTTACCCAAATATTTCCGGCATCCCATTCCAGCCCATGAACTCCACCTCCGTCGGGTGTTGGAAAAAAATCTAAGGTTTCTCCGGTTACTGGATCAACTTTTCGGATATTGGCAGTATTGTGATCAGATGGTCTTTGAGGTCTTGCGCTGGCCCCAGTGTTTGAATTACAGGCAGTCCAAATAGCACCGTCACCGTAAGTGATCCCTGATCCATTGACCGTTTCTGTAGTTATCACCCTCAATACGACCCCGGTATCATCTAGGATAAAGACGTCATCGGTGAGTTGATCAATAACATATAACTCATCATCAACCCATTGTAATCCGTTGGGCATTCTTACTGGGCATTTAAATGGAGCGTAAACCTGTTTTTCAGCCATATATAACATCCTTGTTTTTGATTTTTACAGTATATAACGGAGAACAATTTATCAAGGGTTCTTAATAATATGAAGAGGAACTTTCAAAAAGGAATCAAGCTCTTAAATATTAAACGGAGGTTTGTTATAGGTATTTTTTAAAGAAACTGAGTTAGAGGATCGTTATGAGACGGGTTCGTATATTTGGATGCGATGGCGGTTAGACTCAACAACATAAAGACGGTCCTGATCATCTGTTCGGACGGAAACAGGCCCCCAAAAATACGGTTCAGTTTGTGAGGATCTATGGTAGGGGGAATTAAGATGAGAGGGCAATTCAGAAATTAGGTCCGCAGTTTTTCTTGTTGCCATCTCGTCGGGGTTTGATGAAAAAAAGTCGATTGCCCATTTAGAAAGGGTAGCTTCGCCCATCAATGTGAAAAGGTGGGTTCCTTCTGGGTCAAAAGCTTGGACTCTTTCATTGCCCCAGTCAGCTACGTATATTGTTCCTTCACTGTTTACCGCGACCCCGGAAGGTCTCTTTAATTTTTGCTCGTCGGAACCGGTCGTGCCTATTGTCCGGAGGTGATTCCCACAACTGTCGAAGATTTGTACACGATCGTTTCTCCAATCGGCCACTAGTACATTCCGATGTTGATCTATCGTTAAGCCCCAAGGTAGGTCGAACTGACCATCATTGGATCCGGGTTCACCCCACTGATCGATGAAGGTTCCTTCTCTAGTGTATTTTTGTATTCTGTGATTTTTTTGGTCGGATACGTAAATGGCGTTTTCTTTATCTAATGCTATTCCTGAAGGGCTGTTGAATTGAGCCGGTCCACTACCTTGTTCACCCCAATGATTTAGGTAAATGCCCTCTTTATTGAAGATGGTAATCCTATGATTGTGTTCGTCCGAAACAAAGACATCATCATTTGATCCCAACACCATACTAACGGGTAAGGCAAGCTGTCCGTTGCTATTTCCAAAACCATATCCGAATTCGTATAAATAATCTTCATTTCTGTTGCATACACCAATTCTTATAGCCTCTCTGCGGGCAACATCACATCGGTTCAAGACAAAGATGTCTCCTTTTTGTGATATACCCAGGTCATAGGGATTAGCAAAACCACGTCCGTTGAGACCGTTGTTTACGATTCCGATAGTCTGTTGGTATTTTACTGGTGTAATTTCAAAATTAGTGGACATGGTACATTTTGCGCATTCAACCTCGTTTAAGTGTTCAGGCTAGTTGATATTCGCGGGTTGCTCCTATCATGCCCAACAGATTCGCAATTAGATTTCTATCCTTGTCATTAGAGCGGTTGTGCCTTAGAAAGTCGTAAGCGAATTCCATAAGTCCTCCGTATGTGTCTGGTTCAACCTCAATCGGTCCAATAAGATCCAGGCAATTGTCGACTGCGTTTTCAGGCGTTATGGGGGTTTCGAGTCGGTTTAAGATCGTGTCGATCATAAATTTAATTCCGGGATTTTCAGTATTTGATAATTCATTAGACACGAAGTTAACTCTTTCCACTAAAGCTCCACTATCTATCCATTCCGTTCCTTCATGCCAACCTTCCACTGTGGGTGGACTCAATAGACCTTGACCCATGAAAGTCGCTTGGGACCAGAGAGAATGAACGTTGAGTGTTGGTTCATTATATGAGCCAGCTAGTCTTGCGGTTCCCACCACAGATTCCACAGGCGCTTTGACCCGAGAATAGAATGCGGCATCGGATTTGAAGTACTCTGACGTTAATAGCACACGCATTACACAACTGATGTTGAAATCGGAGTCGAAATATTCATTCATCATGGCTTTTATCAATTTTTCACCGGCTGAGTTTATTTCGTCTGAAACAAAAAATTGGAATAACCTGGTTGATATAAAACGGGCCGTCGCTTCTTGCCTTACGATGATCTCGACTACTTCTTCACCATTGAAGGTCCCCTTTTGATCCAGAAATTCTTTAACTCCTGTGTCGTGATCGTCAGCTCGATATTCGTAGTGCCATGCGATTCGTCCGTACGGCCAGATTGAATCCTTGCTGGCTCGCATAGCCATGTAATCGGCATTTTTTACAGTCCATCCAGTGAAAGCTCTTGCGCATTCTTTTATGTCCTGTTCACTGTAATTGCCTATTCCCATAGAAAACAATTCCAAGAGCTCACGGCCGTAATTTTCGTTTATGGCTCCGTTGTGGTTTTCGTTATTATCTAGCCATATGATCATTGCAGGGTCTTTAGAAAGCTCGATTAAAAGATCTTTAAAACTCCCGAGACCATATTTTCTGAACATGTCAACTTGGTTCAGGAGGACGCGGGCTTGGTTTAACTTAGAATAACCTGTAGCAAAAAGACCATGCCAGAACAATGCCATCTTTTCTTCTAATGGATTTTCCGTTGTGATCATACGATACATCCAATAAGCTCCAGCTTCGTCTAGTTGCCGTAATTCATATTGACCCACATGGTAACGGCGGATGATGTCATCAGGTAAATGACTCGAACCTTGAGGGTGGAGGAGTTTTTCAACCGTCTGGTTGTAACCTTGGGTATTATAGTCTTCCAACTCCTTTCTCGTGGCCGTAAACCCGGCCCGTCTCATCAAATGTGCCATAAGCCGTAATTGATTTTTGCTTTCGTCAGCACTCATTGCTTTTCCCTTTTATATGGTGTGAAGGTACTCTAGTTCTAATCGATCCTTATTTTCCTTTGAAGGATTATCCACCAATTCTATGTTAGACATAATTAAAGTGTATTTAACCACAATATCAAACTC
>CAZUHE010000107.1:0-4643 GCA_964620395.1 uncultured Dehalococcoidia bacterium | reverse complement strand
CGCCATTTACCTTCTGATCTGGCTTTCCAGTCTTGCACCATTAAACCCGATATATTCCTCACTTCTCCCAATTTTCCGGAGTTCAGGATTTCTACAGCTTTTCGTACCTGTGGGGACAAGCTGCCCTGAAAAGCTACGACAAGAAGTTTGCCCGTAGAGTCTCTGGTTTTAATGAGCGCCTCGGCTTGCTGTGCGGTCATGACCATTGGCTTTTCGACAATAACATCAAGACCTGATTCGAGACACCTCTTAACCTGGTGGAAGTGCAGTGAATGAGGAGTGACGATGAATGCAGCATCCAATACTTGGCGGTATTCTAGCAACAGTTTTTCGAGATCAGGCTCATTGTGAGGAAGGGGTCGCCCGTTTTCCTCAAATATCTTGCAAGTCTCATTGAACGATTCATCTGATGGCTCACAAACTACTGGAATGTGTGTGTTGGTGAATTCCGATAATATTATTCTTAAATGGTTCCTAGCCATGCCACCGCAGCCTACAAATAGGGCACGAGTCTCAATGTCTTTAATCATTTGAGTGTTCCGTCCTGTTATTCATGAGTTTACTCCCCAAAAGCTTCATCAAATACTCTGTCAGAAGGTGGAAATTGCAATTTCTTAAGAAATTTACAACCCTCTTCCGCTCCAAATTCCCTGTTCATTGCCGCATCTTCCCACTCCACTGATAAAGGACCCTGATAATCTATGAAATTCAACGTGCGGATTATTTCTTCGAAATCTATTCCACCTCTTCCCAAAGTACGAAAATCCCACCCTCTACCTGGAGCTCCAAAGTTGAGATGCGAGGACAAAATACCTGATTCACCGTCGAGTGTAACGGCAGCATCTTTCATGTGTGTGTGGTATATACGATCGGAAAAAATTCTCAGAAATTTATTGACGTCTATCATTTGCCAATGTAAATGGCTTGGATCGAAATTAAAGCCGAAGGTATGTCTGTGATCTACGGCCTGGAGGGCCCGTCTTGCTGTGACAATGTCAAAGGCTATTTCAGTAGGATGAACTTCTAGGGCAAATTTGACCCCACATTTATCGAATTCGTCAAAAATAGGGTTCCACATTTCCGCAAAATACTTGAATCCTTCTTCAATAGTCTGTTCACTAACTGGTGGAAAGCTGTATATCATGTGCCAAATCGAGGATCCAGTGAATCCGTTAACTACATCAACGCCAAGGTTTTGTGCGGCTCTTGCTGTATTAATCATGGACTGGACAGCCCATGCCCTTTTACCGTCAGCGTTGCCGTGCACGTGCTCAGGAGAAAAAAAATCTGATCGGGAATCATTGTTGGGGTCACAAACTAGCTGACCAGCCAGATGGTTACTGATAGAGAATAATTTTAAATTGTGTTTTGATAATAATTCAAGTTTGTTTTCCACATATTTACTATCGACAGCGGCTTGATCCACGTCTAAATGATCGCCCCAGCAAGCTAGTTCCAGTCCGTCGTATCCCCATCCTGATGCTTTTTGAGCCAACTCCTCGATAGGAATGTCTGCAAATTGGCCAGTGAACAGTGTTATCGGTCTGTACATGGTTTTTCCTTCCCTGATAATTTATTATTTGTCCAAACTAATTTTTTATATCTAAAATAACTTTCGTAACACTCTTTTAGTTGAATCCAGGGTGTCAGATATGTCCTCTGTAGAGTGGGCTTCAGATAAAAACCAAATACCCCTGGAAGTCAATCTGATTCCTTCCTTCATCATTCCGGAAACAAATTCACCATAGATATCTTGATTGGCGTGTCTAACGTGGGTTGAATAGTCGGTCACCGTATTTCCATTAGTGAAACTTACAGCGAACATTGGACCAGGCCCTTGGATATTCATTCCAACTTCTAATTCGGAATTTATTTCCATTAAACCGGTCATGAGTTGTTCCCCAAGGTCATTTATTTTTTTGTTTGTTCCAATGGTCGGGTCAGAGAGTCGGTCCAATACGGCGTTGGTAGCAGCCATGGACATCACATTGGCGTTTAATGTGCCACCGTGCATTACTAATCCATCACCAATCATTGACATGATTTCTTTTTTACCGGTTAACAAAGACACGGGAAACCCTCCGCCAATTGCTTTAGCATATGTCGCTAGATCTGGTACGACACCAAAGTGGGTTTGCGCCCCGCCAATACCTATTCTGAACCCAGTTATAACTTCATCAAATATGAGAAGGGAACCATTTTTGTCACATTCTTTTCTCAAATGATTCAAATACTGGTCTGTGGGCATAATGCAATTTGTATTGCACATGATTGGTTCAGTTATCACAGCTGCAATTTCTGAACCGTGGGTTTCAAATACTTCTTCTACGGCTTTAAAGTTATTCCATGGAAGTATCAATAAGCCGGAATCTGTGCCATCAGCCATTCCTTCGCTCATAGGGAGTGGTTCAACCATAGTAGGAGGATTATTGTCCATCAGCGGGCTTGCAGTGTTGAATAATACGCTATCGGACCATCCATGATAATGGCCTTCAAACTTCACTATTTTGTTTCGATGAGTGTAAGCCCTTGCTAACCTAAGTGCCGCCTCTACTGCTTCAGTTCCGGAGCCGGCAAACCGTACGAGTTCAGCATTCGGAATGGATTTTTGGACTTTCTCGGCGGCCTCCACTTCCAAGATATTTTGGCCGGCGAATAATTGTCCTTTGCTAGAAGCACTAGATACTGCATTTAATAGGAACTGGGGAGAATGACCGAATATCATTGGGCCTTGTCCCAAGACATAATCGATGTAGTGGTTTCCGTCCACGTCAGTTATTCGGGACCCTAAGGCCTCTTTATAAAATAAGGGGTGGGGGGATTCTGAAAGACGAACGTTTGAGTTAACCCCGCCCGCAAGTGACTTTAGGGCTCTGTCGTATAGTTCACCGCTTTTGTTTAAAGAAAAATTAGAAGGCGACAATATTTGTGCTTTAGACCCTTTTTAATTCACTTAGATAAATCATTACTGGACGCTCGCCTTATAATACACAAAATTAACGGAGAAAAAGCGGGAGAACTAAATATGAAATTGGCTTTACTTGGTATTGCCCATGAAACAAATACTTTCTCAGAAGTTCCAGCGGATTATGATGCCTTCAATATTTGGAGAGGTTCCGGAATTCTTGATCAATACAGTGAATCGCAAGCGACAAATGCGGGTTTTTTACAGATGTCCGAGGATCCGGATGTAGAAGTGGTCCCTTTGGTTTTTGCAATTACAGGTCCCATCGGCACAATTACCTCCGGAGCCTTTGAAAAATTAAATGAGGAATTATTAACTTCCCTTAATAAATTAGGTTCGTTTGATGGGATTTTGCTATCCCTTCACGGTGCAGCGGTATCTGAAAAATATCCGGATGCTGATGGTGAAATAATAGAGAGAATCAGGAGTCTTGTCGGGCCTGATGTTGTGATTGGGGTAAGTCTTGATATGCATGCCAATATTTCCCGAAAAATGGTGGAAAACTCGGATGTGTTAACGGTTTACAGAACTAACCCCCATCTGGACGCAAAGTCGAGGGCGTTTGAATGTGCCCAAATGGTGGTACAGACCTTACGAAATGAGATTAAACCCGTGATGTGGCTTGAAACTCCACCTGTTGTCATAAATATTGTTAAACAATTTACTGATGAAGCCCCCATGAAAAACGTAATGGAAGATCTTGAGACTGCATTGTCTTTACCAGGGATTATTCATGGTAGCGTTGCTGAAGGTTATCCGTACGCGGACGTGGAAGAAATGGGGATGAGTTTTCTGTGTATATCAGATGGAGATCAAAAGGTTGCACAGAATGCTTGCAAATGGGTTGCAAAGAGGGCTTGGGATCGGAGAGGGGAATTTGTTGTAGATACACCATCACCAGAAGAAGCTCTTATATATGCCGATAAACATCATACTGATTCATCTGACGGCCCCTACGTGCTTATGGACGTTGGAGATAATATAGGTGCTGGGAGTAGTGCTGATTCTACTCATATACTGCATGTTGCAAAAAAGCTTGGTGTTAAAGGCTATTTACAAACCTTGTTTGATCCAGAGGCAGCGTCCTTATGTGCTGTTGCTGGAGTTGGGTCGACAGTTGATTTGGAGGTGGGAGGTAAAACCGATTCTATGCACGGGACTCCTGTTAGTGTGACTGGGGTTGTGAGAACACTTTTTAGTGGTCAGTTTGAGGATCATCGGCCAACCCACGGCGGATTCCGGTTTTATGATGGCGGTTTAACTGCAGTCTTGGATACTGATGATGATCACACACTTGTTTTAACCAGTTTGAGGTGTGGAAACACGAGCAGAGAACAGATGTATTCTGTCGGCATCACACCCGAAAAATACCGTGTGATAGTGGCCAAAGGGGTTGTTTCCCCCAGGCCTGCTTATCAACCGATCGCAAGCGAAGTTTTGTTGGTTAACAGCCCGGGGGTCACTACGTCTGATTTAAATTTTTTTGAATACAAAAGAAGGCGTATTAACCTGTATCCTTTTGAGGAAAATGCAGTGTATTCTGATTAGGTATCGGACGGACATAAGGATTTCCTTATGGTTTATAAATGTGAATTTATTTCATCAGTGAAATTGGGAGTTAAATATGGCCTTTGAAATTGGATATTCAACATATGCTTTGAAAACCCTGGATCCTTTT
>CAZUHE010000106.1:0-4660 GCA_964620395.1 uncultured Dehalococcoidia bacterium | reverse complement strand
GTGTTGGGAATGGTTGATCACAAGGGAATAGATTTCGTAATGGTTGATATTCCAGGTTTGATAGAAGGAGCCCATGCGGGGGTCGGACTTGGTCATGAATTTTTGAAGCATGTCGATAGAACTAAGGTGTTAATTCATATGGTTGACGGGTCAGGAGAGGACCCTAGAAAGGCATTCGATCAAGTGAATGAAGAATTAGAGCTGTATGAAGGAAATTTGGAGCAAAAGACACAAATATTGGTGCTAAATAAGTCAGATTTAGAGGACTTTAGAGTGCTGGCTGAAGATGTTAGAGATTCTATGGGGGAGACTGGGTGGAGGTTTCATATAATTTCAGCGGCCACAGGAGAGGGGGTGGAGGAAATGATGGATGAAGTTATAGAAGCTCTCGAAATGGATAAAGTAAACCACAAACAGAAGGAAATAGAGCACGGTGTGAATAAGGATATTCTGCCAGTACTACATCCGGAACCAAAAAGGGACAGGGTGTCGGTTCATGTGGAAAACGATACGTTTATTGTAAATGCGCCAGGGGTGGAGAGAATAGCAAAAAGAATAGATTACGAAGACTGGACGGCTAGAATGCAATTGTACAGGCATATGCAGAAGGTGGGGGTCGTGAGGGAACTTGAGGAGGCAGGTATTAAGGAAGGGGACACTGTCCGTATAGGAGATGTTGAGTGGGATTGGGGATAACTGGT
This sequence comes from uncultured Dehalococcoidia bacterium, assembly GCA_964620395.1. Classification (GTDB taxonomy): domain Bacteria; phylum Chloroflexota; class Dehalococcoidia; order Lucifugimonadales; family UBA826; genus CAZUHE01. The sequence continues at coordinate 3,959 of CAZUHE010000106.1, read as the reverse complement.
ATTGGTATTAATCAGGCTTTACCATCGCGAAAGAATAATAGATAATTTGACAGTTGTGGTAATGCCGACGTAGCTCAGTGGTAGAGCAGCTGTTTTGTAAACAGCAGGTCGTCAGTTCGATCCTGACCGTCGGCTCCACAGAGGCTTAATTGCAAAACCCTTTATCTGTGGTTGTTTAGAAGCCGCGACAAATAAGAAAACGTCTTTATTCGCCTTCCAAATTTGATCTTGAGAGTGAACTTTAAGATATCGGGCTAGTTAACTAGTCAAGCACTTTTTCAAAAGCTCTCTGTAGTCTTTTTCCCGATTCTTCAAGTTGCTCAAATGGTGCTCGAGTATATGCAAGGCGAATATGTGAAGTGTTTTGATCTCGATCGAGGTAGAAAACAGATCCCGATGGAAATACAAGACCTTCCGCCGCCGCCGCATGAGTAACATCTAAAGCATTTCCCTGTTTGCATTTAACCCATAAAAAATAACCACCCTCTGGCTCAACCACCTCAATATAAGGATCACAATACTGACGTAAAGATTTTATAAGTGCCTGGCATTTGTTCTTGTACAAAGATCTCATCGCATCAACGTGATTGTCCAGTTCACCAGACAGAATCAAGTCAGCTAGAGCATAGTGAACAAGTGGGCTGTTTCCCATGTCAAACCGTACTCTTGTGAGGGGTTCTGTGAACTCAGCTCTAGCTTGGATCCACCCAGATCTTAAGCCAGTGGCGACAATCTTACTGAAACTGCACATTTTTATTACGCCGTGACCGTCAGACAGAGCATAATAGGATGGAGGCGGGGGAGCATCGAAGTAAAGTTCTGTGTATGCGGCATCCTCCGCAATTAGAATGCCGTTCTTAGAGCATATATTGAGAATGTCTTGCCTGGTTTCTAGGGATGTTACATAACCCATGGGGTTATGGTAGTCAGGTATGGTATAAAACAGTTTAACCTTCCTGCCAGAAGTTTGAATCTTTGCAACAGTATCCTCAAATACAGAAGGATTTATTCCGTTTTCCCCCATAGGGATGTCAACAACATCTGCTTCATATCCTTGAATTGCCCTAACCGTACCTGAATAGCTGGGAGATTCGATAATGGAAACGTCTCCTGGTTGAAGAAAAGCTTTCAGAATGTTTTCCAAGCACCCAGAGCTTCCGTTATGCATGATTATATTTTCTGCATTTAAGGATATTCCTTCAATGTTATTTTGCCTGTTGGCAATTGCTTCTCTACATTGCTGATACCCGAACCAGCCGCCGTACATTAAGGACTCTTCGGCTTCCTCTTTAATTGCTTTGGTTAGCCCATCTATTATTTTTTCCAAAGGCATGAATGTCTCATCAGGGACTCCGCCAGCAAGAACAATAGGGTCTGGGTGCTCAGTTGGAAGGCGCCACATGCGCCCAGCATCAGTTGCGTTGCCAGCGCTTATGCCTCTTGCTGCAGAAGATAGAAGGCTTTCTATTGAGGTGTTAGACCAACGGGAAGCAATGTTATGAAGATTAAATTTTTCCATTTCAAGTAAATTTACTTTAGTGACCAGTTATCAGAGTAGTAAATAGTAGACAGATATATGAAATTTGGCAAAGTTTTTTTGGTCGACTATTTGCGCGAATGCTGGATAAACGAGAGAAGGAAGAGAAAAAGAATGTTTTCAAAGGGTAAACACATAAATGTTAGGATTGCTTAACGAAAAAAAATACAGACACAGGTTTTAGCTATCTTGGAGAGAACTAAAAGGAGAACTAAACATGCAAGTAAGCGTAGAAAGTAAAGTGTTGGCAGATGAAATATTTGCGGGTTTTGGGGAACATACAAAGATCAGAGTTATCCTAAAAGATATTTTATTGATATCCATGTTTGCCGTTGTGATGATCCTTTGTGCTCAGGTAGCTATAAGATTGCCCGGCACTGTAGTACCTATTACCGGTCAAACGTTTGGCGTTTTACTTGCTGGAGGGGCACTAGGGGCCAGAAGGGGCGCCTTAAGTATGCTTGCGTACTCGTTAATAGGAATGTTTTTGTTTCCTGTGTTTGCTCCAAGTTCAGGAGCTATTACAGACTCATTAGGTGAAAGTGGGGTTTTTCATTTTATATTGCCTTGGTCTGGGAATAACGACTTTTTATGGAACATGCCTTCTGGCGGATATATTGTCGGTTTTATTGTTGCGGCCTTTTTGATTGGTAAATTGGCAGAGAGAGGATGGGACCGTAAGCCAAGAATACTTGTAGCGATGATTTTGGGTAATGTAGCAATATACGCTTTTGGGTTGTCTTGGTTAATGTACGATTTAAAGGCTTCAGTGGAGAACACTCTCTTGTGGGGTTTGTGGCCGTTTATACCAGGTGATGCCTTAAAATTGGTGTTGGCGTCGATGGCTCTTCCTGGTGCTTGGGCATTGGTGGAGAAGATCAAGAGAGCCGATTAGAAGGATGAGTTTAAAAGCCTGCTAGAAGACAAAAGTTTATTTTAGGAATTAGTTATATATTGAAGTTAGTTGGGCTGTTTGGAGGCACTTTTGATCCTATACACAACGGTCATGTTGTGGTAGCTAGTGCTGCAGCAAACAAACTAAATTTGGAAAAAGTAATCTTTGTTCCAGCTGGGAACCCTTATTTCAAAACTCGGGAAGGAGAACAGGTCACCTGTTCTGAGGACCGAATCAAAATGGTTGAATTAGCCATCGGAGAAAGGATTAACTTCGATGTTTCAGACATAGAAACGCGTAGAGAGGGGCCCTCCTACACTCTTGATACAGTTCGTCAATTGAAGGAAGAGGGAAAGCACATTGTGGTAATCATTGGCCTTGACGCCTTGGTGTATATAGCGGATTGGTATAGGCCGAAAGTTTTACTAGAAGAATGTAAAATTTTGGCTGTTACCAGACCAGGGGTAAACAAAACACTTGTTTCTCGTATCCCAATTGCTGGAATAGAAAAAAAGATAGAGATTTTGGATGTCGACACGCCAAATATATCGTCAACCAAAGTGCGCCAATTAATCCGAGAAGGTTTGTCTTTAGAAGGAATTGTGCCTCAAAAAGTAATTGAGTATATAAACGAAAGACGGTTGTACACGCGATGACAATTATTTGTTACATCAGGAGGATTGGATGAAATTTGCGGAAAGGCTTCTCTCCTTAGCGAAAGAAAAAGGCGCATTATTGTATGGGGATTTTCAACTATCCTCAGGCGTAAAAAGTAATTATTACTTTGACGGAAGACTTCTTACTCTTGAGCCGGAAGGGGCTTACTTAATAGCAAAATGCTTTATTCCAGCCATTACAGAAAGTGGTGCGGAAGCAATAGCGGGACCAACCTTGGGTGCTGATCCAATTGTCGCTTCAGTTGCAGCAATTAGTCATATGGAAGGATTGTCAATTCCTGGGCTGATAGTGAGAAAAGAAACTAAGGGGCATGGGGGCAAGAGGCTTATTGAAGGCCCTTTGAAAAAAGGTATGAAGGTAGCTGTGGTAGATGATACGTGTACAACTGGAGCCAGTTTATTTCATGCAGTAAAGGAAGTTGAAAAAGAGGGCTGTGAAGTAGTAAAGGTTTTATCTGTAATGGATCGCATGGCTGGTGGAAGTGATGAATGCGTTCGTAGAGGATATGATTTTTATAGTATTTTGGTGGCGGACGAAGCAGGTAATGTGAAAATATCAGGGTGACAGAAATGGAAATTTATGATCCCTCCTATTAGGTCCATATATTCTAGCTCTTCCTTTAAGTGGTGGGTGTATGTCACCGTTGCCACAGGCACAGCAATAACTGTGGCTGAACAGACCGCATCTTCAATTGTAATACCAAGAATATCTGAGGAATTTGGTGCAGATATAGCGACGGCTCAATGGATGCCGATAACTTACATGCTCATTGTATGTACCTTGATGATGCCGGCAGCAAAAATAGTGGATTATTTTGGCCAAAGGCGTGTGTGGATAGGGGGTCTTTAT
>CAZUHE010000105.1:0-4734 GCA_964620395.1 uncultured Dehalococcoidia bacterium | reverse complement strand
ACACTTTCGATCACATCCGCTGGACCTCCCTGCATAGGATCCCTCGGTGTAATCGCTTCAACTAGCTCCATCCCTTTAATGACCCTTCCAAACACTGAATGGCAAGATTCTCCAGGTATAGAGCAATCTTTAGCAGAACCATCGGGCAATAAACCGTCCAAAAATGATGTGTCCCGATACGTTATAAAGAACTGACTTCCGTTTGTAGCTTTCCCATCCCTTATCCCGGAGTTCGCCATCGAGACTACGCCAGGCTGGTCATGTCTAGCGGAGTTATGAAACTCATTTTCAAATACGTATCCAGGACCCCCACTTCCAGTACCGGTCTGATCACCACCTTGAGCCATAAAATCTGGAATTACTCTATGAAATGTCACTCCATCATAAAACCCTTGCTTTGACAAAAAGACAAAATTGTTAACAGTGATAGGTGCCTCTTTTTCCAGTAGATCTATTAAAATTTCGCCTCGTCCATAAATCTTTATGATCGCTCTATAATCTTTGGAAGAATCTATCTCCATATTAGGTTGGTTTGGCCACGACATAATCGTTGGCGACGGAGGTAAGTTAGGTACTACTATCGCCACTTCCTTAGCAAGACCATAGGCTTCTAAAGAAACTTCGACGTCTATCACTATATCCTCACCGTTGGGTCCCCTAACATCCGGACCACCATTCACTGATCCCTTCATACTGAGTAATATCAATCGCCCTGTTTCCACTTCGACCCAAATATCGGTCTTTAAGCTACCTCCAGAGTCCGTGAGAAGCGGCACTAATTCGGCTAAAGTAGACGACTCAATTGTCCCTTTGACATGATGAGCTGTACGATTATCTATTATTTCTGGGGATACATATTCCAATTCTTCCAAGGCTGGAACGGTGTATGAAACAAGAGAGGGAGGATTAATAGTTTTTTGACCAGCAGGCAGTTCAAACCACTGCAAAGCATCTGGATAAAGAGTGAAGGTACGCTCACCAATAACCCTAATTTTCATAACTTGTTGGGCCGAGGCAGTAGACAAATCGATTTCCCCTTGAAAATCACCTTTGTCATTAACATCACCGGTGATTAGCAGTGGAGCATCCTGCTGTTGTTCACCAAACGATACTCTCATATTCATGGATAGTCGGCTGCCGTACGAATAACCATTTTCAATTGCTTTTTCAAAACTTGTCACCACTTCTTCTACCGAAACAGGATCTATTGTTGCCGCAATCTCTGGCTTAGAAGTCGGCACCTTGATTATTTCCTGCGGAGCACGTGTTGGCACAACCTCTGTTTTTTCTGATACTGATTTATTTGAGACTACTGGTTCCCTTAATTGTGGAGGAGGAGTTACTGAAGATGTATAGCTATCCTCAGAAATGGACTTCTGATTCGAATCTTCTCCGCATGCAACCAGGAATAAAGAGACGATCACTAAAAGTAGAGTAATCATATTGCTATGTGAATATTTTTCCATCACCTATTTACTCTACGACCAAGTAGCCGTATAGGCAACGTCTAAAAGAAATAATCGAACATGAATAAATACCAAATTTGAATCTTATATAATCTTAAAATAGGTTATCATCCACTAAGATATGTAATATTCCTCTAGTTTGGAGATATAAATATGTCCTCTAATTTACGAGACTTTCTAGACGATGTCGCTGAAAAATATGGGGACCGAGATGCTCTTTTATTTAAGCCCGGCTTCAAATATGTTTCCTGGTCCTACCGGGAATTGGCAAAAGACTCCAGAAAAGCGGCTACACTTCTTAAAGACAAGGGGCTCAAAAAAGGAGACACGGTCGTGATTTGGGCGCCGAATTCACCGGTATGGGTGATTTCTTTTTTTGCATGCCTCAGAGCGGGCGTGATAGCCGTCCCCTTAGATATGAGAAGTTCTGAGGAGTTCGTTAAAACCGTTTTATCTAAAACCAATCCTAAACTCGCGATAGTTTCGAGATCAACCCCAAAAGAACATGAGTCGATCGGCGTTCCACTACTGTATATGGAAGACATGCCAATAGCGTACGACTCTTTGCAAGAAGCCGAGGATGTCGAAATTCCACCAGACCAAATAGCAGAAGTGATGTTCACCTCAGGTACGACTGGTGATCCTAAAGGGGTAATACTCACACACAAAAATTTGACCTCAAACTTAGACTCTGTAGGACAAATTATGACAGGGAAAGAAGACGATAGATTATTGTCTATCCTCCCTCTAAGTCACATGTTTGAACAAATGGGGGGCCTATTATTTCCCTTGCGTATAGGGGCAAATGTAACCTACATGACAAGTAAACGCCCAAAGGCAATATTTCAGGCCATGCAAGAGCGTCGAGTCAGTGTAATGCTTTTAGTGCCACAAGCATTGGATTTGTTTAAAAAGGGAATAGAAAGAGAAATACAGAGACAAAATAAAGATGCTATTTTCGCCAAATTAATGGCAATATCAAGAAAATCTCCTAAGGCATTAAGACAATTGTTATTCAGAAGAATAAGGAAGCAAATGGGTGGGAATTTGAGGATGGTTATATCCGGGGGCGCACCGCTTTCAAATACAGTTGGGGAATGGTGGAATCTTTTAGGAATCGATGTCATACAAGGATACGGAGCAACTGAAGCATCACCCATAATCGCTTGCCATCCAGAAAAATCACCTAGATTTGATTGTCCTGGACCTCCACCTCCAGGAGTAGAAATAAGAATTGATACAACTGGTGAGGTTTTAGTTAGGGGAAATAATATTACCCCCGGATACTGGGAAGACGAGAAAAAAACGAAAGAATCATTTGAAGACGATTGGTACAAAACCGGCGATCAAGGTTTTATAGATGAAAACGGATTCCTAATATTGAACGGAAGGAAAAAAGACATGATTGTTCTCCCGAATGGTCAAAATGTTTATCCTGAAGATCTAGAACAAATTCTTCAATCACATGTATCCATCATTGATGCTGTAGTGGTTGGAATAGATAATGATGACGGGACCGAGGTGCATGCAGCACTTATTCTAGATAACCATGAAATGGCACCTGAAGTTATAAGCTGGGTGAATAACCAGGTGGCCAGCCATCAAAGAATCAGAAATCACACGATATGGGATCAAGACGACTTCCCAAGGACACACACCTTGAAAGTCAAAAAGCCTCTTGTGATAGATCACATAATAACCCGTGACCACAATCAACCTTTAAAAAACCGTCAAGACGTTGAAGAATCCGAATTACCTCCCCTTTTGAAAGTGATATCAGACTTAACTGGCATTCCCAACACACAATTAAATAACGACATGGAACTTGAGGCTGGCCTTGGTTTGGATTCATTGGGAAGGGTAGAACTCCTTTCAGCAATTGAAGAGGAACTAGAGATCTACATAGACGATGGAGATGTATCTCCAGAGACCACCCTGTCACAACTACAATACCTAGTAGACCATAGCGAAACTTCAGACTTTTCCCACAAATTTAATAACTGGGGTATCAAATTATGGGCACGAATATTGAGGATTATCTCTCTACAACTCTTCATATTTCCAATCATGAAAATTGCATACAAAATAGATGTATATGGAATAGAAAATCTGAGTAAAGTGAAAGGACCATCTTTACTGATAGCAAACCATGTTTTGCATATGGATAATTCAATTTATGTAAAGGCCCTACCCAATCAAATCAGAGGTAAATTGGCTATAGCTGCAGGCGCACATATGTACAACAACAATTTCAAAGGCTTTCTCATCACTTTACTAGGAAACGCTTTTCCATTTGCGACTGGAAAAGCGGAGAAAGAGCATAATAAAGGTAATGTGAGATCAAGCTTGGAAAATATGGGAAATATAATGGATAAAGGTTGGTCAATACTTATATACCCTGAAGGTGAACTCACGGTCGGAGGACCAACTAAACCATTTCTAAATGGCACAGGGCTAATGGCAATAGCAGGAAACTTGCCTGTAGTACCCATGCGAATAAACATTGAAAGCTTCGGGAAACCAGCTTATATACCAATTTTCAGACGAGGTCATGTATCTGTAAAATTCGGAGACCCCATCATGCCTCCTTGGGATAACAATCCAGACAAGGCAACTGAGATTATGGAAGAAAGCGTGGCTAAATTATCAAGGTAATAGAGACCTAAGTCGTATTTGGGAGTAATCAGACCATGTCTGTATCCGTAATTATTGTCCTTATATTAAGACTATCCATACCTCTGTTGATATTTAAAAATCGCATCGCCGGTGCGATAGCCTCAATGGTAATTGATATGCTAGATGTAGTACTAGTAGACGCCCTACAAGCAATGCCCCTATTTAACGAGGATCAAGAGGGATTCGGCGATAATTATCAACGCTTCGATAAATGGCTTGATATGTACTACTTGACTATTGAAGCCTACATAACCTTTAGTTGGCGAAACAAACTCGCACGAAACGCGGCCATAGCTCTCTTTATATTTAGATTTCTCGGAATAGGAATCTTTGAAGTCACTGGAGAAGAGTTCAGAAAACTCATCTTCTTCTTTCCCAATTTATTCGAAAATTTCTTTTTATATTACATAATATGCGACAGATTTTGGCCTAGGCTTATTCCGAAAAAACCATCCAGCCTTCTTTTGGTATTAGTGTTACTTTACATACCCAAATTTTTCCAAGAATATATCCTTCACTATTCAGAGATAAAACCTTGGCAATGGATTAGATCAAATATCCTGTTAACAAGAATGTTTTTTTAATCAATGAT
>CAZUHE010000104.1:0-4873 GCA_964620395.1 uncultured Dehalococcoidia bacterium | reverse complement strand
ATCGAAAGGGCGTCCATTCTTCAAATGAGCAGTGTATACCACCAACGTCCCTCACCAGCGTTGAAAGATTTTATTCAACGAGGGAAACGTAGATCCCGAATATTAAATGTTATTTTGATCTTATCGTTGAGTTTCTTGTTCGTATCTAACATTCCGGACGTGAATCATGCTTCAGCAATAGAATATCAGGAACCTTTAGGGACTTTTCAGTTGCCGGGTCAGGGGGATTGTTCTATGGCAGGCGCATGGGATGGTCAATATTATTATGCTATTGATTCTAACTGTTTCAGCAGTACCGTTCTGATATATAAATTGAAGGGGCAAAAGGCAATATTCCATGGGCGGAGAGATATTGTCGATAGCATTGATAAAAGACCTGTGATGATTAGTAATCTTGTATGGGATTCTAAAAGGAAGAAGTTTTGGGCTGCCCACGCAAGGAGCATTTACCAAATTAGCATGGATGCAATTTCTCAAGTAAATGGTGCATCTGGAACGAACCATGCAATAGCGGAAAAGATATTTGTTTCGGAAAGTAGTGGAAACTATGCAAATCGTGGTGGTAGTTATGCTATTGGAGGCATGGCATATGATGTTAGCGATGATTCTCTTTATATTGTTCCAGACAGTCATCCTCGAATATACCAATATCACCTTTCTGCAAAAGGGGGAGGTGAAGCATTGGTGAGAGTATTGACGCCTAAAGAAGCCCGTAAAAGCCCAAACATTTTTTCGCACTCACCCGAGGTTAGCAAAATTAGAATGAGCGGTATAGCTGTTGCTGGCAGTCAGTTAATCGTGGGCGTCAATAAAAGCAAAAAGCTGGTTGCACTCAGTAAGTCAAATGGCATCATACTATCTGAAAGTCTTATCGATATGCAGATGATTGGTTCCATTACATGCGTAAGCGGTGAGTTTGGCGAATATCCAGATAAATATAAAGTGATGATAAAGGATGTCTACGGGGGTTCCCTTCACACCTATATGGTGAATGACCTCCAATGTGACAAATGATGTTTTCTCTGGTTATTGTTTAATGTTTTTCATCCAAGGTTGAAAATAATCAACTAGAATATTTACAGTATGAGATCGATAATATCATTTCTAAAACTTGATACTGACTTAAAAAAACGAAGATTGGTGGGCATCGGTTTTGCCGCTGTTTTGCTTGTTCTGTTTTTACTTTTCAACAGAATACCCAAGCTGGATACAGTTGCGGCGGATCTCGCCATAGCCACTTCTCCCATGGCTGAGTGTTTTCAAGGATTTTGTCTTGAGGATCCTGATAAAAAAAACTTGTGGGAACGATGGTGGAATTTTTCCCTTACCTATTTGAATCTGGTATGGATTGGTATGACTTTTGCCTTTGTGATGGCCGGCATTACTGAGGCTTTTCTTTTCCCAGCGGATATTCGGGAGCGTTTCGAAGGTAGGGGCGTGAAGGGTGTTTTTAAAGGCTTGATAATTGGCCCTGTAATGAATCTATGTTCTGCTTGCATAGTGCCAATCGCGACCGCTTTTCGCAGACGTGGTGCGTCAGTGGAAACTACAGTTGCGATAACCCAAGGCTCCTCAACAATGAACTTACCGGCTTTGATTATGGTGGTTCTTGTGTTCATACCATTTATTGGCGGAAGCAGGATCGCACTGAGTATTCTTGGAGCTATTTTAATAGGTCCAATTGTGGCTAAGGTTGCTGGCCGTGGAGATGAGGAAGAATTTGTTGATGGTAATGATACAAATGGGATTGCGAATGATTTACCTGATGGCATAACGTGGCGTGAATCCCTGACGACAGCCTCATTACAGTTTGTGCGATCCACTTTTAAACAGACCTTGAGGCTGGGGCCCATTATGGTTGTCGCAGGATTTATGAGTGGATTTGCGATTCAATGGGTGAGCCCGGATACAGTAACAGCCTGGCTGGGAGATGATGTTGTTGGAATTGTGATTGCAGCATCTTTAGGGTTGGCTATTAATGTTCCTCTTATGTTTGAGATTCCACTGGTGGCAGCTATGTTGTTGGCAGGCATGGGTACGGCACCAGCTGGCTCTTTATTATTTACAGCGGCGGCGGGAGGCCCCATCACTTTTTGGGGTTTGGCAAAGGTGATGCCCAGGAAAGGTGTTTTGACTCTTGGCATGTCCACATGGGTGCTGGGTGTAGTCGGTGGTATTGTCCTTTTGGCAGTTACAGCCATATTGGAAGAAGAAAGAGTGTTTTCATTTAAAGCAGATTATGACGAAGGAAGAGCTGCGAGTAATTTTCGACATACAAGGACAGAAAAAATTGATTCACCAACGTTCGATGGTAACGGAGGACAGAATTCTACGAGTACAGCAGCCGCAAATTCTAACATTGAAGGACTTGAGATTGGGCCGTTTACGAACGTTGCTTTGGACGCCTTGGTTAACGTTAAGCCTTGGGCTGATCAGGTGTTAAATTACAGGCCTGGAGTGGTTATATTTGATTTTGATCGGGATGGGCATCTGGACTTTTTCATAACAGCGGAAAGTGGAAGCCCGAATATGCTGTATAGAAACAATGGGTCCGGTAAATATGTGGATATAGCAGCACGTGCCGGAGTTGACGCGGTAACTGCTAACAGTAGTGGCGCGGTTGCATGTGATATTAACAATGACGGATTCCAAGACTTATATGTTGGATCAAGAGGTTTAGGCAATATGGGGCCTTCAAAATCAAAAGCAGATCATTTAGATTTTAGATCAGCGTTGGTTGATTCAAAAAAAGGTGAGGCTTTAAGAGATGCTATTGGGGACCGCTTATTTCTTAACAAAAAAGATGGTACATTTCAGGACATTTCCTCACAGGCTTTTGGAGAAGATATCAATTATAGATCTGCGGGTAGCATAGCTTGCGCCGACGTAAATAATGATGGGTGGTTGGATTTTTATGTTGGGAACTTAATCGATGAAGACTTTTTCTTCTTTGATAGAGCCTCACATCCGGGACACTATAATTCCTTATTCATAAACAAAGGTAACTTGCTTTTTAAGGACATGGCGGAGGAAGCTGGTGTGGCTGGGCTTCCCATAAAATTGCTGTCACCTGATGGTGTTCCCATTGAATTTACTGACGATCAAGGAAATTCTTATGTTGGCTATGACCCCAATGAGCTAGATGAAAACGGAAATGTGATTGGTGATCCCACGGGTCGAACTCACGCCGTTTTGTTTTTTGATTACGATGATGACGGGGATCAGGATTTATGGGTAGGAAATGATGGTGATATATTGCACCTGTATGAAAATATATCAACAAAAGAAACAGTGGAGTTCGTTGCAGTATCTGAAGATATGGGAATAGATATAGCTGGGAACTGGATGGGATTTGCTGTTGGGGACTACGATCATGATGAAGATTTGGATGTTTTTGTTACCAATCAAGGGTTCCATCTTCTTATGCACCCACCACAAGAGGAACCAGGAGGAGATTGCCGATATTTTGAACGGTTTGATTGGGGTACCTGCCTGAATTTACTTCTAAGAAACGAGGGTACAAATCTTGAAGGTCCAGATAAAAATTTAGGTAGATTTATTGATGTGACCAGTAATTTGAAAGTCAAGCCTAGTCCCCTTATGCCGCCGGCTTCTTTAGATCCGTCAACTATTCATCCAGAGTTTGAAAAGCCGCAAGGTTTGGCTGCTTACGACTTTGGTTACGGAGCGACCTTTTTTGATGCCGATAATGACGGGTACCTGGACCTTTACTGGCTTGGTGCCGAGGTGGGAAGAGGGGAAGGTCCAGGAGGCACAGTAATACAGTCAGCCGGAAGAATGTTACGAGGGTTACCTGAAGGTGGGTTTGAAGATGTCACTGTTACATCACACCTATTAGATATCATGGATGTTAATTATGACGGGTTAACTTTAGATGCCTCAGAATCTGATTTGAAAGCCAGGCGCATAGGCCCGGAATTTCATGAAAATGGTAAGGCCTTGGCACACGGAGATCTCAATAATGATGGATATGTTGATCTGATTGGGACAAATAGTAGCGGTCCTGTTTGGGACGTGCCAGGTAAAACTGTGATTCCTTCGGAGGGAACTATATTTGTCTGGATTAATAAGGAAAAACCCAACAGTTGGATTACTATCATTTTGAAGGGACGCATGGCAATTGATGGAACAGGAAGTAATGCTGATGGGATTGGCGCGAGAGTGTATGTAAAAACTACAACTGAAAACGGAGATTCTAAAGTCTATGTTCAGGAAGTTAGGGCGGGATCAAGTTACATATCTATGGACAGCTTAGACCTCGAGTTTGGTTTGGGTAAAACTCCCATAGTTGATGAAATAGAGATTCTATGGCCAAGCGGTACAAAGCAAACTTTACAACAAGTGGCTACCAATCAAAAACTGGAAGTAATAGAACCCAAGTAAGGAGTATATCCACCTAATCCATACGGGTTCCGCCATTAACATTAAGAGATTGGCCCGTTATAACATTTGCGTCTTCTGAGGCGAAAAAAGCTACAGCCTTGGCAACATCCTCCACGGTTTGTTCTTTTTTCATTGGGCATTCCTCCTCAATAAATTTATCGTAAACCTCCCTTGGCGTCATTCCCTTCATTTTTGAGTTAGATCTGATCCTTCTTTCGGCAATTTGTTCCCACATTGGGGTCCAAATAGTCCCAGGGCAGACGGAGTTCACATTTATGTTGTGGGGTGCCATATCGATGGCTAATGACTGAGTGTAATGAATCACGGCTGCTTTAGATGCTGTGTAAGCACTCAGAGATCCTCCAGCACCTCTTCTGCCACCGTGAGAAGCAATATTTACAATTTTCCCTCGCCGTCGTAGTTTCATGTTTTCTGCGATTAATTCAGAAGCTATAACGGTTCCTTTTAC
>CAZUHE010000103.1:0-4927 GCA_964620395.1 uncultured Dehalococcoidia bacterium | reverse complement strand
CTCACCCCAGCACCACCTCCGTCGTGCGCCTGTAGCTCAGCGGATAGAGCACTGGGCTTCGGAACCAGGTGTCGGGGGTTCGAATCCCTCCAGGCGCGCCACCATCATTTTCTTAGTCGTAGCTGCTGCGTCTATGTTTGCCTAACAACCTTTTTTGACGATTGGTCGATGTATCAATTATTTTAGGGTCAAATTGAAATTCGTTTAAATATGGAGGGAATTTTTGAGTTACCATTCTTTTGGAATAATGAACTTGTATTAGGTAGCGATTTTCTGAACTCTTGTTTGAACTACCTCTATGCCAGATTTCTGACCTGAATGTCAGAGCATCACCGGCCTTACAAATTACACTCTTTTCTGGTTCTCCTTTCCATATGGTGTCATTGCCTGGTAATCTGCCTGAAAGATGGCTTCCAGGAACGAATTTTGTTGGGCCAAGATCCTCGTACATATCATTTAGATAGAAATGAGCGGTCGAAGCGAAAATGGGCATTTTGACTCTGTCATCAGAGACAACATCTTCGGGTAATTCAACTGGTAACCAATCACAGTGAAGATGCTGGTCTGGTCGCCCAGGTCCAGTGACCCATGCAGTCATTCCTATAATATGGCAATCGTTTCCGTGGATAGCCTCTGCAAGATCTATTATTTCTGGCACATCTAGAAGATCGCGAAACACTGGGTTATGGTTGAATATGTTATAGACTGTTTTATTATAGAAACCGCCGTTATCTGGAGTGTCGATAAAATCAAATCCGTTGTTTAACGGTTCTAGATTATCGATAGCAGATCTTAGATTTCTTACATGTTCTGGTGATAGGGCGTTAGGGAAGTAAGCGAATCCATTTGTGTACATAGAATCCGTTTTGTCAGATAAAGAAGTTGCGTTTGGTAAGTCTAATTCAGCAGGCATTCAGGATCCTTTATATTAAATTAGTTTGTATGATTGAGTCATTTGTTAGCTTCTTTAGAGGCTTTGGGCCATGATCCCGAAAATCGATCGTAATATTCTTCAACTGCGGAATTGGATCCGTAAAGGTTATTCCACATATTCCTCTGGTTTAACTTTATCTTAAAACCCATAGAAGGTTGAATGCCGGTTGCTCGTTTGGAATCTAATATTTTCGTTATTTCAAAAAGGTTTGCTTTGTGATGGTCCCAGGAAGGTTCTGAAGGCTTAGACATCCTGTCATACAGAAACTTAACCATATATCTAATATTACCGCTTGTATTTGCAGTACCCGCGTGCCAGATATCGTAGTGGAGTATTAGGAGGCTCCCAGCATGTAATTCTGCTGTTACTTGATGGCGAAAGTTTCCCTGACTAGCCGTTCTATCCGTGTTGTGGTTGGATAGTAAGTGGCTTCCTGGAATTAACGCTGTTGGCCCCATTGTTTTATCAACATTCTGAGGGAAATACATTACTAATAATTGTGTGATGTATTCATTGTTCCGTTTATGGAATCCTATATTATCGAGTGAATCTTGATGCCATGTTTGACTACGGCTTCCTGAAGGGTTTTTGTGACAATGTCGGTGTGTGTTAATTTTGTAGTCATGACCTAAAAGGCTTGCTAAAGCTCCCCTTAATTTGGGGTGGTCGTAAATTTCTTTGAGTAATGGCACTGAGTCTGTGACAAGGTCGCCGGGATTAGAATCTAGTTTGTTTAATTCTTTAATTATTGTCTCGTTTATTGTGGGA
Source organism: uncultured Dehalococcoidia bacterium (assembly GCA_964620395.1). Lineage (GTDB taxonomy): Bacteria > Chloroflexota > Dehalococcoidia > Lucifugimonadales > UBA826 > CAZUHE01. The sequence goes on along the minus strand of CAZUHE010000103.1, from coordinate 3,225 downwards.
GCCACTCCTGTCTCTAAAATCATGTACCCGTTTATGATGAACTGTGCCATTTGATCATCTGATAATAAGTAGTTTCCCCAATCTTTATTAGTCATCGAATTGCTCCATTTTTTCGAGTATGAATTGATATCCGATTATGTCCATGTCTTCTGATCCTCTTTGATCTGGGAAATGTACTATTCGCCAGCCATCTATGACTGCTTCATGGACCGAGTTGTAAGCTAATTCCTTCATAGTGGGATCAATTTCAGTAACTGATCCCTCGATTGGTTCGTAAAATGCTGCGGATACCGTTGGTGACTGAGGATGTGTCGATTCACAACTTAAATACAATAACCGTTGTTTTATACTCATGTTTATGACTCTCTCTTTTTTAATATTCTTGGTTATCGGAAAGTATGCTTTGGGTTTCTTGGGAGGTCTTGATGAGTTCATCAATCTGATGTCCCACGAATAATATATGTCCCATTTTACGTTTGTCGCGGATTTCCTCTTTTCCATACATGTAAATACGGGCAGTGGGTATTTGTGTGACTTTTTTCAAGCCTGAATTCACTCGTAGTTTTTGAGCTTCATATCCTAGTACGTTCAATAGAACAGATTTGCTGTGTTGTATAGGGTTTATGACTGGGAGATTACACAAAGTCCTGATTTGTTGCTCATACTGAGATATAGAGAAAGTGTCTATTGTGTGGTGACCGGAATTATGAGGTCGGGGTGCTATCTCGTTTACTAGGATCGACTCATCCTCAAGAAGGAATAATTCTACGCAAAAAACCCCTGGGTCACCGATAAACCTAACAACAGTTGAAGCTAATTCACGCGCTTTTAAGTCTACTGATTTTTCTATTCTTGCGGGGGATATACTAGTTTTTAAAATACCTTCCCAATGTAAATTTTCGGTTGAGGGATAGGTTATTAAGGTTCCATCTCCATTGGCTGATACCACTACTGATAATTCCTTCATAAATGGAACTACTTTTTCTACTACCCATGGCCCGCCAGTTCCCATGGCATCTATTGTGGTTTGTACCTCTTCTTGGTCATTTATTCGCCATTGCCCATGGCCGTCATATCCTAGGGTCGCAGTTTTCACTATCCAGGGAAGTGGTAACAGCAAATTTTCCAATTCATTGGGGTCATTTATGGTTTCATAATCTGTAACCGGTAGACCGTTGGTCTTTAAGAATGCTTTTTCCTTAATACGGTTTTGAGCTAGTTCCAGGCTGTTACTACCCGGTCTTACTATATGTCCGTCAGATTCCATTTTTTCTGTAAGAGAAACCGGTACGTTCTCCCATTCTAATGAGGTCGCATTTACTTGGTTGGTGAAAGACTCGTATGCACTTGAGTCTTCAAAGTCTGCAGTAACAGGGAAATGTGAGAATCTCTTTGCAGGTGCGTTTGGATCAGGATCCCACACGGCAACTTTATAACCCATCCTCAAAGCTGCTTCTGCAAAAAAACCTCCTAATTGGCCACCTCCCAACATGCCTAACGTCGCACCTGGCAATATAGATTCCTTGATTGTCATTATCAGAATCCTACCTGAGCTTCTGGGTTGTCGACTACTGACTTGGTCAGGTCAGTGCGCCATATTTTTAGGCGTGATTTGATTTTGTCGTCTGAAATCGCGAGGATTTCGGAAGCCAATAAAGCTGCATTTTCTGTTCCTCCGATAGCAACAGTGGCTACTGGTATGCCTCGGGGCATTTGAACGATGGACATAAGAGAATCCATTCCTTTCAGGTGCTCTAATGGGACAGGAACTCCAATGACAGGGATTAGTGTTTTTGCGGCGATCATACCTGGTAAATGGGCCGCACCGCCCGCTCCTGCTATGATGACTTTGATACCTCTAGCTTCGGCCGACTCAGTATATTCAAACAACCAATCGGGAGTTCGGTGTGCCGATACTACTCGTAGTTCGTTATTAATTCCCAGTTCGTCTAATATTGCGGTTGCTTTCTTAAGCAGAGGAAAGTCGGAAGTACTTCCTCCGACGACTCCAACTATTGGGCCATCCTTACTAGATTGATCTTTCATTGTTAGTCTCCCATCTTGCCATTTGTTTTTTCATCAATTTGGGTGGATACCATAGAATAATGATAATGCTCTTAGGGTTTTTTGGATTCTAGGTTTTTTGCTCTGAGGTAATCTTGAAAGCTTTTATCTGTTTTTTTAAGCATTTGATATAAGATACTCCTGTGCCTGTAAGCTGACCAATAGGTGTCATCTAATTCTATGGATTTAGACAGGTCTTTCAAAGCTTCTTGTAACTGACCTGTTTCCATTAATGCTAATCCTCTGTTGTGATAAGCCTCTTTGTAATTAGGTTCTATTTTTATCGCTCTGTCAAAGTTGGGTAATGCGTCTTGGTATTTGCCGAGACAAATCATAGCTACACCAATATTATTCCAACTGAGATTGTGCGCGGGATTTATGTCAAGAACCAATTCAAAGCACTCTATAGCGTTGTGATGTTTCCCCGCATTTGCAAGGCTGTTGCCCTCCTGAAAATGCGTTTCCCACTCAGTATTTTTGTTTGACATTTGCTCACGTGAAGGTTCAGTAATCAGTGTTATGTCCGTTATCTGTGATACTCATACTACAATCAACCCAGTTACTTAACTATTGTAGCTTTACTTTAATAGATGAGGCTATTGTAAAATTATTGCACTATGATAAATAAATTTGATCAAGATATTAATGTTGTCTCTTTAGTTCCTGGAATGACTGATGTTTCTTCGGAAGTGTCTTTATTCAAGTCGGAGGCTCAAAGTCGTATTGCCAATATTCTTGGTTCTAATGGTTATGATAGTTATGAATATCCTATTTTAGAACCTACGGAGCTTTTCGTTAGGAAATCTGGAGGGGAAATAACTAGTAGACTTTTTTCTTTTGTGGATCCCGGTGGGAATAGGGTTAGCTTAAGACCAGAATTCACGTCGTCAGTGATACGTGCCTACGTTTCGAGCGGACTAGAGGATTGTAAAGTTTTACGAAGCCAGTATGTCGGTCCAGTTTTTAGGTATGCAGATCCAACATCCCAATCCCCTTTGAGGCAATTTACTCAACAGGGTTGCGAAATAATTGGTTCTGTTACAGGTCAGCTTAATGGTGATTTTGAGATTTTAAATCTAGCCATTAAAGCTGTTGATGCGATTGTATCTGGAAAATTGACTGTGAAACTTGGAAACGTAGGGTTTATTAAGAATATATTGT
>CAZUHE010000102.1:0-5017 GCA_964620395.1 uncultured Dehalococcoidia bacterium | reverse complement strand
GAAGCGAAAATTTGTATGGCCTCCGCTCCGATTTCTTCAGCCCTTTCAATTGCTTTACTTAGTCCCCCAGAGGTCGACACATGTGCGCCCAGTTTCATTTGCCACGTCCTTAAACATTTTTGTTGGTTCTGATACTAATTTAAGGTGATTATCAATATAACTGTTTGAAGTTACCATATAATCATTTTAGTTAAAACTATTGAAGGTATGGATTCTACTATACTTCGGTGTATTTTTTGGAGGTGTCTTATGGAAATTAAAACTGTTGGTATTATGAGTCCGGGGGATATGGGACATTCAGTAGGACAGGTTCTAAAAACTCATGGATTTAATATATCCACTTGCCTTGATGGTAGGAGTGAAAGAACTAAACGTTTGGCGCTGACTGCGGGGTTTAATATCAGTCCCACTCTGGAAGATTTGGTAAAGGAAGTGGATATAATCCTCTCTATACTAGTCCCTTCAGAATCTAAGAACTTTGCAGCGAAAATGGTAGATCCAATTAGGCGAGTTGGGAAGAATATATATTTTGCAGATTGCAATGCGATTTCACCCAGCACTGCGACTGAACTGTCAAAGATGATTAATGATGCAGGTGGTAAGTTCATTGATGGAGGCATTATCGGTGGTCCCCCAACAAAAGGTGATAAAACTCGATTCTATGTCTCAGGAAAATATGCTCCAATTATGAGTGAACTAGATGAAAAAGGCATTAAAATCAAATTTGCCGGTGATGAAATCGGTCAAGCTTCGGGTATTAAGATGTGCTATGCGGCATTAACAAAAGGGACTTCTACCTTGCAGGTAGCTCTTTTAACAGTTGCTCAAAAACTTGGCCTCAGCGATTGTTTGCGTGACGAACTAGCATACAGCCAACAAACAAATCTCTCTTTGATGGAAAGCGGAATTCCTCGTTTACCTCCCAATGCTCATAGATGGATTGGAGAAATGGAAGAAATAGCTAAGACATTTAAAGAGGTGGGCATCACCCCTAATTTTCATTTGGGTGCTGTAGAAATCTATAAATTACTAAATTCCACATCGTTTTCTGAAGAGAGTCCTGAAAACATGGATATGGCACGTACGGCTTGGCAGACTATTGAGGCAGTTGCCGATCTGATTCCCGAGAAAAATCAAGAAATATAGGTATGTAGCAATTGAAATCTTTAGTCTTAAAAGAATCGTCTGCGATTCCGATTTTAGAGGTCATGGAAGTTTCGGAGCCCACTCTTTCAAGCGGTGAAGTATTAGTACAAGTGGCGGCTACAGGGTTATGCCATCATGACATTTCTGTAATGGATGGAACTATAAGGAGAGGAACAAAAAGAAATGTTGTGTTGGGCCACGAAATTTCAGGTACCGTCATTCAGACAAATGATGACACTAAAGGTATAAAAGTAGGAGCAAAGGTTGTCACTAGTTTGACGAATCATTGCGGGGAATGCTCATACTGTGAATTGAACAGAGAGTATATGTGTCAAAAAGGTCAAGGGTTTGGCCATGGTATCGATGGAGGGTTCTCTCAGAGAATGGCCCTTAAAGTTACTAACTTAATCGAACTGGATCCATCGATGGATTTACTTGAAGCTTGCATAATAGCTTGTCCCATAGGTGTAGCGCTTAGAGCACTTCATGATGTAGCGAGAGTAAAAGAAGGAGACGATGTTGTCATTTTTGGTATTGGGGGAGGGTTAGGGATACATTTGGCCCAGATCGCCGCGGCTGCAGGGGCTAATGTTTTAGGGTTTACAACTCACAAGAAGAAATTGGAGAAAATCGCCAGCATTGGATTTGAGCAAGTTTTTCTACATCAGGATGAAGTCGACCCTTCCGACTTGGTTATGGCGTTTACAGAGGATAAAGGTGCGGAGATTGTTGTTAATCCTGTTGGGTCTGCTGTTTTCACTTCAGGCTTAAGAAGCCTAGCAAATAATGGGTGTATGGTTTTACTCGGAGAAATTAAGGGAGAATCTGTTGCGGTCAATCCGGCTGAAATAATATTTCGAGATGTGTCAATTGTTGGGTGTAAGGGTGCAGATATGCACCATATAGAAACGGCGATTCGTATGGTTTCAATGGGTAATATAAAGCCTATTATTGACAGTGTCTTTTCTTTTGACGAGGTTTTAACAGCCTACGAGCGCGTTAAATCAGGCTTGAGTTTGGGAAGAGTCGTATTGGTGCCGTGACGAAGTTAGGCCCGTTTATTTGAAAATGGCAGCCCTAGGCTTTTTTGGTCCCAACTAACCAGGATTTGGCTTGCAATCGCTATCGAGCTGTAAGTCCCTGCTACTACTCCTATGATTAGTACAAACAAGAATTCCCGTATGGTTGCTCCCCCAAATAACAGCAAAGCAAGTAAGGTTATTAACAAGGTGAAACTTGTGTTGATAGATCTACCTATGGTTTCTGATATGCTTAGATTTACTACATCTGTGAAGGGTCTATTTCCATACAAAAGGACATTTTCTCTGATTTTATCGAATACTACTATCGTGTCATTTACGCTGTATCCAATCACCGTTAACAATGCTATTAGGAACATAGTGTTGACTTCTATATCCAATAATTCTCCCAAAATGGCGAATATCCCGACTACTATGACGGTATCATGTACAAGTGCTGCGATGGCCGCTAACCCATATCGAAACGGGCTGGGGACATTTCTAAAAGCCCACCATACATAAAGAAATATTCCTACGGTGGCGGCAAGAATTGCCCAAAGTGCGTTTACAACAGTTTCCCTTGCAACTATAGGAGAGACAAGATCAAAGCTTTGAAGCACATTTTCAGCATCACGAGCAATGATATCGGTAAGGCTGATAACGAGAGCATCTTTTTCTTCTTCTTGTAACTCTTTTGTTCTAACAAAAAAATTCGAATCACCTAAATTTTGTACTGTGGATTCAGCATACCCAATATTGTCAAGGGCCTCTCTTATTTCCCCCGCTCCAGCGTTAGTTCCTCCTGGGAATTGTAACGTCATACTGGATCCGCCCGTGAAATCTATACCGGGCTTCAAACCAGGAGCGATTATCAAAAACACTATCCCGGGTGTAATAACCGCGATAGAAATGATGAAGAACCAAAATCTTTTAGCTACAAAATTCAACTATCAATCTCCTGTGGTTTTAATTATGATGCTTAACTAGAAATTTCTTTTCCACCTGAGGGCAAAAACAACCTTAAGTTCCTTGAAATAGGTGTCGCTGCTATCACCCTTAAAAAGCTGCGGCTAATAACTATTGCTGAGAACATACTGATCAATACTCCGATCGCAAGAGTTACAGCAAATCCCTGAACTATTGTGGCTCCGAGTTGATCTGAGAACCAATAAAGTATCGCACAAGTTATTAGAGTTGATACGTTACCGTCCCTGATGGCAGGCCAAGCACGATTGAATCCTATATTAATTGCCGACAACATGGTTCTTCCAGATCTTAATTCGTCTTTCATTCGTTCAAATATCAATATATTTGCATCAACAGCCATTCCGATCGATAGTATTACTGCTGCTACACCTGATAGCGTTAATGTGACAGGTAATATCTTAAATATGGTTAATACCATGGCTGCATAGATTATCAAGGCTAAGGATGCTACTAGCCCAGGCACTCTGTAATATATGGTCATAAAAGCTAAAACCAACCCTAATCCTACAAGTCCTGCAATGACACTTTTTCTTAGGGAGTCAGATCCAAGTATGGCGTCAACATCTCTTTCCTGAATCAACTCAATAGGAACTGGGAGTCGGCCCGATTCCAAAAGTAAGGATAGATCTTTGACACTATCAATAGTGAAACCGGGACCATCAATTATAGCTGTTCCGGCTGTTATAGGTGTTTGAACCACTGGGGATATTAATTCCTCCCCATCCAAAATGATTACTATTTGATCACTGATACCCTCGTCTTGTAATTTTGAATAAATTTTCGTTGTGAGTTCCCCAAAAATCTTGGTTCCCCGATCATCGAATTCAATGCTAACAATAGGAAGTCCGGATCCTTGATGTTGACTGGGGTAGGCAGTTTTGAGATCATCTCCGGTCAGCCCTATGTCCTCGTCTATGTATCCTTTCAATCTTTCGAAGGACATCTGAGGGGATGATCCGAGTTTCATTGCTACGGACTCGGATGTCATACTACCTTCCGCACCACTTCCTTCTGTAGGGAGGGCGATCATATACCTGGTAGAAGTACCGAGTTGCATTATGTTGTTACCTAGTGTCTGGAACCTTAATTCTTCATTCCCGGTGATATTGACACCGAGAGTGTCCGCTGGAAGATAATCGTTGTTTTGCTGAGCCATCATTGCCTCAGCCAAAGACGTATTCATTTCAACTACCAGATCTCGGAATAATTGTGATGATGCTGGGGTAAATTCAATTACCAAAGCTGGGGTGGTTTTCATGGGTTCAGTTGAAGTTGACATCGCTTCTTGCATTAACTCTTCAGCAGTTAAAAGTCCCATTATTTTTCCATCTTCCCTCAAATCGTCTGCCCTAATGGAAATTATGTCTGAAGGTTTAAGGGATTCGACAGGTTCGGGCTGAACATTAATTATTCTATGTTTGAATTCTAGTCGAGCTGTTTCACCAATAAGGTCTTTTGCTCTACCTGGATCTTTTATTCCCGGTAACTGCACTAGTAATCGATCCTCACCAAGTATTTGAAGTATTGGCTCTCCTAGCCCAGAGGCATTTATCCTTCTTTCTATTGTTCTAACTAACGCTCTCATTTGGTCGTCGCTTACTTCAATATCTTCACCGGTAATTGAGTCTTCTAAATCAGCTTTATACACCAAATGACTTCCCCCTTGGAGATCAAGCCCCAACGTGAGCCCCAAAAGAGTGTTACCACCTCTTTGAAAATTGCCTATTTCTAGGTTCTGTACACCCAGAATTGTTCCGCAAATTGCGACGATTATGAAAATTGTTATAAGTATCCGAGCGTTTCTTCTCAAACTATTCTCCCGACTTAAGGTTACTTTCTAGGAAACGGATGGCATCTTCCTTATT
>CAZUHE010000101.1:2998-5059 GCA_964620395.1 uncultured Dehalococcoidia bacterium | reverse complement strand
TATGTCGGAAAAGTCGGAATGCCAAAAGTTCCAGAGGAACCCATAGAAAACTGCCATCCTTATATAAGATGGTGGAGAGAAAGAACTGGAATTGTTTCAGTTACAGAGGAAGAAATTATTAGATCCAGAACTGCGTATTGGGCCTTATGTGAAAGAACAGACGCATTAGTTGGTAGCATACTTAAAGCATTAGAATCTAATGGGATCCTAGAGAATGCAATCGTAATATACACGTCAGATCATGGAGAACAAGCCGGGGAACATGGTTTGTGGTGGAAACAAACCTTTTACGAAGACTCTGTCAAAGTTCCGGCAATAATTTCATGGCCTGGCCATATTCAGGAAAATGTCACTCGAGACATAGTGCTCAATCAATTTGACCTGATCTCCACAATCCTTGAAGCCTCTGGAGCCCCAGACTTACCAAGATCCAATGGCAGGTCACTTTTAAGCACTTTACAACACCCCAATGAAAATTGGGAGAACATCGCATTTTCGGAATACTGTATGAGTGATTCAGAACACGGTAGAGCATATTCCCCGAACCTTGGGGGAGATGATATCCATGCTAAACCTGGCGGAGTACAAAATCGTATGATCAGGTCAGGTCCATGGAAGCTGAATTATTACCACGGGTATCAACCCCAACTCTTCAATCTACAGGATGATCCAGCGGAAAGGTTCGACCGCAATAATGATCCATCCTGTAAGGGGATCAAATCAGAACTTTTAGACCGGGTTTTAGAAAATTGGGACCCAGACCTCATAAGAACAAAGATGCACACATTGAAAGAAGAACAAATAATCAGTGAAGACTGGGCCAGTAACACGGCCCCTAAGGATGAATTGAGGTGGGAGTTAGATCCAAACATGGATCAATTAACTGAATCCTAAAAAAACGATCCGCAGGGTAGAGGAAACCCTGCGGACCCATGGAAGAAAGTCCCTGTAGTGCCGTATAGATAGAGGACCTTTACACTACAGGAACTCGCACATCTGAATATTGTGGATTGTGAATGGAACCCAAACACGCTTTTACCACACTAGACGTTAACCATAGATTTCTCTACGGCCAGACTAGTCTTAGTCAAGCATACCTAGCTCCCTGAATATATTTTGTGTGCCTTCAAGATCTGCTAAATCTTCCATGCTTAAAGCCGGTATATTTAAATCAGAAATGTTCTGCAAAAATCGATGAGTCTTAACACCTTCTATAACCGGATATTCATATATCTGGCCAGTAAAGTATTGTTGAGCAACCTTAGACGTCATGAACGTTAAGAATTTCTCAGCATTCTCGACATTTTGCGCAGAATCAACAATACCTGCTCCTGCAACCATCACCAGGCTACCAGGCCCACCATTACTCAGATAAAGGTTTCTTGCATTGAAAGATTCCCCTTCCTCAGCAACAAATCTATGCAGGTAATAGTGATTCACTAAACCTATGCTTATCTCCTCTGCGGCTGCAGCTGCAACCTGTGGAGTGTTTTTAGGATATACAATCGGCTCATTTGCCAACATGTCCACCAACCACTGCTTGGCCTTCTCTTCTCCCCATTGAACTCTCATTCCTGTAACCATAGTCTGGAATGAACTGTTAGTTGGAGCCCAACCTATCTTGCCTTTCCATTTAGGATCTGTTAAATCATTTAACGAAGATGGTAAATCACCTGCATCGATCGATGCAGTATGCACTAGAGTCCTTGACCTACCAGAAAGTCCGATCCAGGTACTGTCAACTGGTTTAGCCCAATCAACTACCCTGTCAGTGATCGAGCCGGGTAGAGTCTTTAACCTACCAGCCGCTGACAAGAAACCAAGCCCTCCGGGATCCTGGGCAAAATACACATCAGCAGGACTCTTATCACCCTCTGTGAGAATCAGTGACGCGATAGGAAATGTCTTACCGTATTTTACTTCAACATCAATTCCGGTCACTTCCTCAAATTGCTGAACGATACCGCCAACTAAGCTTTCCTTCCTGCCGGAATACAAAACCAGTTTACCTGGATCAGCAGCAACTTCTTTTTCAACCACAACCTCAACCGGCACCTCAAC
>CAZUHE010000101.1:0-2898 GCA_964620395.1 uncultured Dehalococcoidia bacterium | reverse complement strand
CGGATTGAAATGGCAAAAAAGAGGGAACTAATTGATGGTAAAAAAACTTGGGCTATTCACTACCAAGAACCAAATTACCCGATTCTAAGGCAATCATTTTGTTACTATATTTTCTAGCCATGTCTATATCATGTGTTACCACTACTAGAGTAGTTCCAGAACCCGTTATTTCGGTAAGTAATCTGAAAAAATGCTCTCTTGCGTCTATATCAATTGAAGAGAACGGCTCATCCATGAATATACCTGGCTTATTCTGAGCCAATGCAAATGCGACCCAGACTCGTTGCTGTTCCCCGGCTGAAAGCGAACTGACTAGTCGATCCGTTAAATTGTTTATGCCGCAAAGCTCAACCAACGAAAACATCTTCTCTTGCTTAATTTGATTTGATATGTTTTGCCCGTAAAAGCCCAATATAATCAACTCACATACGGTTAAAAATGGTGGTGCGCCTATATTTTGTGGCAGGTAAGCGTATTTTTTGTATCCATGCGGATAATTCACCTGACCCTCCCATCCTTGTATATCCCCTGCCATCACCTTAAGCAAAGACGATTTACCTGAGCCATTAGGGCCTGTTATGCAAGTTAGGACATTTTCTTCTATATTAAACGACAGCCCTTTTAGTATTTGAACTCCATCTATGCCTAAGCTCAGATTGTGTATATTGATACTCATTTCATCCTCATGGCCAAATACATCATCAATGGTGCCCCAATGATGGTGGTGGTCATACCAACTGGAAGCTCTGTTGGAGCAAATAACAAACGGGATATTTGATCGGAATACATAGTCGCGATAGCACCTACTAGTAAAGATCCCATAATCAAATGGACAGGGGCATTACCAAACATTTTTCTCGCAACGTGGGGAGCAATCAAACCTACAAATCCAATAAGACCTCCTGCCATTACCGATGCTCCTGAAAGTACTCCAACTATACCCATAGAAATAAATCTGATAGCAACTGGGTTTACACCCAGAGATTTTGACAATGTGTCACCTAGCATTACAGGGTATAGCTTTCCCGATATGAACACCGACGGAACAGCCACGACAAGCAGCGTGCCCAAAAGGTACAAATTTAGTAACCAAGTGCTAGACGTAAACGAACCCGCAATCAGACCAATAAGCTGGGTTGGAAAAACACGTCCATGTGAAATTACAGAAGTCCCAATAGATACAGTAAGGGCCCCAACAGCTATTCCCATTATTGCTAATTTTATGGGCGTCAAATCTCTATTTGATACTAAAGCCGCAAGCATTACGGACACTAATACTGAAGAAATGACACATCCCAAAAACACACCAAAACCATCCACTGTAAACACTCCAGCGGTTACTGCTGCCAAGAATATAGCGGCACCTCCACCAATCCCGAATAAATTAGGGTCTCCCAGGGGGCTACGGGTAGACAACTGCAAAAATATACCCGCCAGGCCAAGACAAGCCCCCGCAAGCATACTCAAAAACACCCTTGGGGCTCTCAGATCCCAAATAATGGTATGAGTTGTATCTTTTTCTCCTATGAGAAACACAGCCTCAAACAATTCTTTAGCGGATCCATTCGTTGGACCCAAGACAACCCCAACAAATGCTATAACAAGTAATAGACATGTAAGGACAATATATTTTATCGACAGTATCAAGTTTAGTTATTCAACGTCCTATCGAATCCAAGCTAACTTTGAGAAATTCTACCGCTTCAACAATTCTAGGCCCTGGAGACTGGAGGAACAACGTTAAGTCCCCTTCAATTATTGCCCCACTCCTCATAGCTTTTAAGCCTGCGAACGGGGGAATCATTTTAATTGTGTCGGACAACCTTGGCGCTGGTTCAGGGGCAGGAGTAATAGTAACTATAATATCCGGATTTGCCGCCAATATCAGTTCAGGTGACATTGCTGTGAATCCGGGAAAAGGGCCAAAGTCTGGCATTCCTTCCGCTTTGTTAACTAAACCCATAAGACTAGCTATCAGACCAGTATATGATTCAGGTCGCGCTGCATAAAGATTCCTGTCTCTGTCGGAAATCAATATCAATATACTCCGGCCATCATCTCCCCCCACCGAGGCCAATCTGTTTTCCATGTCGTCAATAAAAGCTTGCGCTATTGTATCGGACCCAAGAATTTTACCTATATTAGAGATATTTGATTTCACATCTTCAACACTCTCAGCTTTTACTGAAACTACTTTAAATCCCGACTTTTCCAATGCAGGAACAAATTGGGCTTGAGTTAAAGCCTCAATAATCACTAATTCCGGCGACACATCAATCAACAATTCAAGAGATGGATCATAGGCACTACCAACATCTGGTAATTTTTGGGCTTGTGCTGGGTATCTGGAGGCCCTGTCTCTTAAAACCGATTCCCCTCCTGCTACATATAGCATCTCTGTCGCGGTTGGACTAATGGTCGCTATCTTTTCGGGCACCGATTCGAATGCTATTTCCCGACCGAGAGCATCGACAATAACAATACTAGGTTTGGTTTCTGGTTCCGGGACCTCTCTTTCTTTTTGTTCAACAATTGGTTGAACTGTAGGCTTAGGTTGATCTGGAACTATCGCAGCCGGAGCAGCCGCAGGTACTTCCGGTTGTTTAGGTATCTCAGGGGTATAACTGGAACTCACAGGTGCCTCAGGTTCTTGAGCTGGTTCTGGTTGCTGTACTACAACAGAATCATCAGATGAACAGGCCATAATAGCAAAAGATAATAAAACCAAGATAAGCAATGGCAAATACCCGAACCTCAACATAAAAAACACCTCATGTAATTTAGCTAAATTTATATCCCAATATCCTTATAATGCACATTCAATCATTACGATAGAATACAAGCACTAACAAACCTACTAAGTATATACATATTCATGTAATAAGTCAGGCCTTGACG
>CAZUHE010000100.1:0-5182 GCA_964620395.1 uncultured Dehalococcoidia bacterium | reverse complement strand
TATAAACATAGATATCCTCATTGTTGGCGGTGCGGTTCAGAGTTGGTGTTTAGACTAGTCGACGAATGGTTCATAAAAATGGATCCATTGAGAGACGATTTGGCGCGGATTACTCAGAATATCACTTGGATACCAGATTTCGGTATGAAGCGAGAACTTGATTGGATTCGTAATATGGATGATTGGATGATATCTAAGAAACGTTATTACGGTCTTGCTCTTCCCATATTCAAATGTTCATGTGGTCATTTTGATGTTATTGGAAGTCAAGAAGAACTGCGTGATAGAGCGATAGAAGGTTGGCCAGATTTTGAAGGTCAATCACCTCATAAGCCGTGGATCGATAACGTTAAGGTTTCTTGTACAAAATGTGGTGAGACTGTCTCTCGAATTTCAGATGTTGGTAACCCTTGGTTGGATGCTGGTATAGTCTCCTTCTCGACCTTGTCTTTTGGTAGCGATAAGGATTATTGGAATGACTGGTTTCCAGCAGATTGGATTTCTGAAAGTTTTCCGGGTCAATACAGAAATTGGTTTTATTCTCTTCTAGTTATGAGCTCAGTTTTAGCAGATTCCGAACCATGCAAAAACATATTTAGTTATGCTTTGATGAGAGATCAAAATGGCGAAGAAATGCATAAAAGTAAAGGGAATGCCATTTGGTTTGAAGATGCAGCCAAAGAGATGGGGGTAGATGCCATGAGATGGCAATTTGCCAGTCAAAATCCTTCTTCGAATTTAAACTTTGGTTTTGGTACGGCAGATGAGGTTAGGAGGCAGTTTCTTATCCCATTGTGGAATGTTTATTCATTTTTTGTGACCTATGCAAAAATAGATCTATATGACCCGACTACCACTCAGTCTGATGTGAAGGATCGTCCCGACCTTGACCGTTGGATATTAGGGGAATTGAACCGGTTGATTGAAACGGTAACTGATAGTTATGAAAACTTTTATCCAGAACGGATCACCAGAGAAGTAGAGGAATTTGTTGAATATCTTTCTAACTGGTACGTGCGAAGGAGCAGAAGAAGATTTTGGAGGTCAGGGGTTTTAGGAGATGATGACAAGTTTCAGGATCAAGATAAACTTCATGCTTATTCTACGCTTTACGAAACTCTCGTTACATTGATTAAGTTGATTGCCCCGATAACTCCTTTTGCTACAGAATCAATGTATCAAAATTTATCCCGAAATTTTGGTTTGGGTAGAGAAAGTGTTCACCTTGAAGACTTTCCCATTCCTCAAAAAGATTTAATTGACGAATCATTGTCGGAACGAACTAGACTTTCGAAACGTATCGCGAGTTTGGGAAGAGCTGCGCGAAGTAAGGCTGGTATTAAGGTACGACAACCATTGGGTACTTTGTTTGTACACACTCCTAATCAACGTGAGTCAGAAATGCTTCCTTTGATACAGGATCAAATTCTTGATGAATTGAACGTAAAAGAGGTAACTTCTGTGGATAACGCGGCAGACATAGTTAGCTTCAAAGTGCAACCAAATTTCCCTGTCCTTGGTCCAAAATTAGGAAAAAAAGTAAATGATCTAAAAAATATCTTGCAAGAAACTAACGTCGAAAGTATTTTGAAACAAATAGAATCAGGTGGGATCATAAAAATAGGAGAATTTGAACTAGATACGGAAGATCTTTTAATTTCTGCAACTGAACTGGATTCCATGTCTTCTGCAACAGAATCCGGATACGCTGTTGGTATATCATCAGAGATATCGGATGCCTTAAAACAAGAAGGTTCTATAAGAGAATTGGTTCATCGGATTCAAATTATGCGTAAATCTGCCGGATTTGAAATATCAGACCATATAAAATTAGAAATAGGTGCTCCTAGAGAAATGCGGGAAGTGGTGGATGAATATGGGGAATATTTGAAAAAAGAAACCTTATCCGACGTGTTGGTAACAGGTCATACTGAAGCGATAGATGGTGAACATCTTGATATTGATGGAATTGGGATTAATGTCTCGGTAACTCTTTCACCATGAATCGCAAATCTAAGAAAATGGATGGCGTAAGTCATAATGTTAGGTTCGCATCTGAGGGAAAAGTATAACTTCCCTTATTGATTGGTTATTGGTCAATATCATCGTGAGCCTATCTATACCCATACCTAACCCCCCAGTGGGCGGCATACCATGTTCGACCGCGATCAAAAAATCTTCGTCCAGCCTGTCCATATCTTCTGTGGAAAATTGTTTATGGAGTTCCTCTTGTTCTTCAAAACGATATCTTTGGTCTATTGGATCATTTAATTCCGTAAAAGCGTTACAGATTTCCATCCCACTGACAAAGCCTTCAAATCTCTCAACTATTCTATTATCATGAGCTGATTTTTTGGCTAGAGGAGACATAGCTAGTGGATAATCGACCAAGAAACAAGGCTGAGTCAATGTTGGCTCAACTTTATCTGAAATTAATTTATCCAAAAGTCCACCCCAGCTAACTTGGTTGCTAACATCGATTCCAATATTTTGCATCGCATTCTTTAAGGACTGTATATCTTCATGCTGTAGAAAATCTATTCCACTTTCTGAAATAATTTTTTCTCTAAGGTTTAATCTTGGCCAAGGCGGGGTGAAGTCGAGTACGTCATCACCGTACGAAACTTTTGAGCTTCCAGTAATTTTCTCAGCTAGAAGAGACACTAGCTCTTCTACCATAACCATTACGTCGTTGTAATCCGAAAAAGCCTCATAACTTTCCATAGTGGTAAATTCTGGGTTATGTTGTTGGTCTAACCCTTCATTGCGAAAAACTCTGCCTATTTCGTAAACCTTTTCTAATCCCCCAACAATCAATCTTTTTAGATGGAGTTCTGTTGCAATACGTAGATGTAGTTCACGATTCATCGCGTTATGGTGTGTTGTGAATGGTTTCGCCATGCCACCCGCTGCAATGGGTACCAGAATAGGAGTTTCCACTTCCATAAATCCCTTGTTATCCATGTATTGCCGCATTGTACTAATTAATTTGCTTCGGGAACGTGCTGATATAACCGCCTGTTCATTTGCTATTAAATCCAAATACCTTTGCCTAAAACGTGTCTCAACATCCGTTAACCCATGCCATTTTTCTGGTAAGGAACGTATAGCTTTGCAAAGGATTTGGAAGGAACTTACTTGAACAGTAATTTCTCCTGTTCTTGTCTTGAAGAGAATGCCTGTTGCACCTAACCAATCTCCAATGTCTATATAGTTAAGCAAGTCATAATCTTCGCCAAGATTGTTTTTGCGTACCAATAACTGAATCTGTCCTTGTGCGTCTCTTAAGTCAATAAAAGTCGCTTTTCCCATTCCCCTTCGTGCTGTGATACGACCTCCCACAGTTACTTTTATGTCGGATTCTTCCTCGGACTTTTCAAATTCTCGGATCGATTGTAATGAGGTATGTGTCCTTAAGAATTGTGCAGGAAAAGGGTCTATGTTCTTTTCACGCAAATCCTCTATTTTCTTTATCCGGACTTTGATGAAATCCTGTTCTGGCTGGATCAACGTACTTCCTTAGAGATCAGTGGCGAGGGGTTGTTAGCAATCAAATCGAGACGACTATTCTAACTCTGGAAGATATGCTTGTAAATGTTATCGTGAGCCATTGCATAGGCAATAATTATGATTGAAAATTGCTAATCAAACTGACCAAAATCCTCTTTGACATGATTCAACATATTGCTACTATCAATTCATGTGAATGTGCTTAGTGTGGCATTGCCGATTGTAGTGTCATTGGTTTTGAAGGAAATTTAGGTGGGTTTTCTTTGTCGTTGCGAATTTCTGGAGGCTATCTGAAGGGAAGAAAGTTGGAATCTCCGAAAGATGGCCCAGGAGTACGTCCTACTACTGAGCGGGTTAAGTTGGCGATTTTTTCGGTTATCGGGACTGGTGGGGTCGAAGGTAAGAAATGTTTGGATCTTTTTGCATGCACAGGAGCTCTTGGTATTGAGGCGCTCAGTAGAGACGCTAAGTCATGTGATTTTGTAGAGAAGAGTTACAGGAATTATAAGCTGATTACTAGAAATCTGAGAGGATTAGAGATTTCTAGTACAAGCAGGGTTTTTTGCAAGGATAGTAAAGGGTTTTTGGGTCAATCGGAGGGAGGATACGGGTTAGTATTGTTGGACCCACCTTTTGCTATGAGCGATTGGGATAAATTGATGGAGTTAATTGCAGCCCCGAATATAGTTGATGAGGAAGGTATAACAGTGGCAGAACACCCAGCTGGAACTGTTCTGAAAAATGAATATGGTCCTTTGAAAAGGTTTAGCAAAAAAAGGTACGGTGATTCGGAAGTGTCTTTTTATGGGGGACATCATGGTTAAAGCCTTTTATCCAGGTAGTTTTGATCCTGCGCATAATGGGCACATAGATGTTGCCACTAGAGCATCAGAATTGTTTGATGAGGTGATAGTTGGGGTTTATGATGCTCCCCCCAAAAATTTGATGTTTACTACAGAAGAGAGGGTTGAACTGTTTAGGAAATCTTTATCTGGTATCAATAATGTTGAAATATTGCCTTTTACAGGCCTGGCACCAGATCAGGCTCGTAAAGTAGGGGCGAAGGCAATTTTGAGAGGATTAAGAGCTGGATTTGATTTCGAACAAGAGTTTGAGATGGCTTTGATGTGGAGGAATTTGTCTCCAGATATTGATGTTATTTGTATGATGAGTTCTTTGGAACATCAGTTTATTTACTCAAGCAGGATTAAGGAGGTAGCGCGTCTGGGCGCGACCATCGACAATTTAGTTCCCACTCATATAGCTAATGCAATAAAAGAACGTTTATAAAAGTTTTAAAGAGCGAACGGAGGAAAAAAGACATGGATACTGATCGAATATTAGATGAAATAGATGCACTTTCAAATTCATCTACTAAAGTGCCTGGGTTCAGGGGCAAAATTATGATTGACTCTGAGAAACTAGATTTTATTTATCGTGAAATAAAGGAAGGCCTACCGTCGGACTTACAAGAGGCCAAGTCGATAATTTTGCAGAAAGAAAGCATTATTAACCAGGCTGAATTGCAAGCGAAAAGGTTAAAAGAAGAGGCTCAACAATCAGCCGTGGAAATGGATTCGGCGGCATCGCAGGCTCATAGTGAAAGAGTAAGTGATTCTGAGGTGCTAAGGGAAGCCAATACCCAATCAGATTCCATAAAATCTGCCGCTGC
>CAZUHE010000099.1:0-5250 GCA_964620395.1 uncultured Dehalococcoidia bacterium | reverse complement strand
TGCCAGAGTCGCTCAATATTTCTTGGATCCTGTCCCACCAAAAGGGGTTTTATGGCGTTTTCAACGATTTCTATACTAGGAGGGCTGTAGTATCCGTCCAAATGAGGAGCATCTATACCAGAGTACCCTTCATCCGTTTCGATTTTTATTACGCCAAGAGGGACCTTTCTTGTTGATCCTCTTTGAGCGTATCCCCATTTAGTCGAATGATAGTTTGTATCTGAAGTGAAATTTATTACTTTGATGTCCGTAATTTTCATATTCCTCTCACTCACTACTCATGGTAATAGGGTTGATATGCGGTTCCGATGCTTCAGCCTTATGCTGACGAGACTGATGCCCTAGCTGAGAGTATATTTACACTTAATTTAGAAAAAGTTAACTAGGCTATTTCAAATTATCAGCTAACCTTTATTTATTCAAAAACTTCATCGATGGTGACGCCCAAGTTTTCTTTTCAATCCGTTGCGCTTATTAGCCTTTTTATTATCTTTAAGACGTTGCACGAATTCGGCTACTGTTTCCTCTGGTTTTGCCGGTTTTTTCTTGGATTTAACCATTATTACTCTCCATGTTGTGAAAATATTAGAAGCACTCCAGACTGGGCAATCTAATACACTCTTTTTTGTATTTCAATATCTAAAATATCTTAACTATTATATTTTGTTATAAGCAATCAGCCAAACTGTGTAAACATTTGGTCTGCAATTGTAATTGCGTCGGACCATTTCACACCCTCGTTTATTGTCCGATATTAGATTTTATTACAAGACATTTTTTAACACTGTACGGTGAGTTTAAAAGTTTATTACCGACGAGGGTGTTTGGAGTTTGTATCTTTTCTAAGAGTGGGACACATATATGAAGAGTGTCTCACCCTTAGAAGGTTAATGTTTTGATTGTCTAGGAGGCTATTTAATAGCCCTAGTCATTCTTGGTCAGTAGGCTTGCTCCTAACCATACCAGGCTGACAACCCATCCAAGATATCCAATAGCCATCAAAGGACTTTCATAATCCACTATAGAAAATACTGTAAGGAAGATTCCTGCGATGATCATGAGTCCTGCGACAAGTGGCGTGAAATTCTTTTGTTGCAATATGCCTACACCTATTAAGAGAACGGCAATCCCTGAGAAAGCGGTAGCAACAGCACCGATAGATTGTCCGCTAGCGAACGCATTAGAGGCTACAGCCATGTTTCCGACCTCGACAGCCTCGGCTAGTTGTATAGTGAATGCTACCTCACCCAGTTGAGCAGCAGAACCGAGTATTAGAAGAAAGAAACCGAAACCGGCGATAAAGTACCCTGATCCGCCTTCCATAGAGTTTTTTATGGCCCCCAATCCACCTACTGCCATCAAAAACAACAACGTAATAATGGGGAACATGTATCTGACCAGAGTACTGTTTTCACCCAAACCAGCCATGTATTCTTGGGGTTTGTCTGGCCCCACTCCATCCATTGCAATAAATCCAAATATTAACCATCCGATGATTGCAAGCGCCGGTGGCACTATAAGTGCGTAAGCAGTTATTTTCCGAGTATCCATATCAACCTCCATTAATTTATCAATATATTTGATTTTTGGAAGTGTACTTGAATTACTGAAATATTAATACTGAAGTTAAGGTCAGTTTTCAGGGTTATGTTTGATGGATTTGCACCTTGATTGAGCCTTTGGATTTATCGTATGCGCACTCAAATGCCTCTTGTATGCTAGCAAGAGGATACTTGTGGGTCACTATGTTATTGAGGTTGGTTTCATTATCAGAGAGTATGCTGATTGCTGTTTCGTAATCGTGATAACCGTCCGTCAAACCGTAGCAGAGAGAGAAAATTATCGATTGTTCTTTTATCAGAGGGTTTAGCCAATCAAATGCAAGCCGTCTTCTAAATCCCCCGAGGATAACAATTCTTCCTTGCGCCCGTGTAGATTCAATTGATTGAAGGAGCGTTGAGTCACTGTTACCACCCACTGTTTCAATGGCCATATCCGCTCCCCTGCCTTCGGTATGGTCAAGAATAACCTGATTAAATTGATGATCATCCGGGTTGTAGGCGTAATCGGCGCCAAGTGCTAACGCCATCTCGGCTTGTTGCGGATGCCGGGCGGTAACAAATATTTTTCCTGCACCCAATCGCCTGGCGGCCATCACGGTTGTTAACCCGATTGTTCCAGACCCTAGAATAACAACCGATTCTCCTCCTTGCATCAGCCCACGTTTAACCCCATGAATTGAGACGGCCAAAGGTTCCACCAATGCTCCTTCCTCCCAGGACATTGAGTCTGCTATTTCATAGCAGCCGATCGCTTTTCGTTTTATGTACTCTGCGAATCCACCACCATCGTTTTCTGTAAGATCCTGACAATGTTTATACTGACCTGTTCGACAATACCAGCAGACTGAGCAAGCACGACCCTGCCCTATTGTTTCTATTGCAACCCTCTTGCCGAGCAGGTTTTTATCTGTTGAAGAGCCTGTATCTACTATCTCGCCGGTTACCTCATGACCTGCAGGCAATTCGTCAGCCTCTTCTTTATCGTTATAGACGAGCAGATCGGAGCCACAAATGCCGGTGGCTTTGACTTTTACAATGACGTCATAGGCATCCGGAATCGGGTCTGGACATTCCTGTACTTCCATTTTGTCATGTCCGTTATATAAGGCTGCTTTCATACTCATACCATCCTTTTTAGATTGATCTAAAGACCACATGATCTCACTATGCTAAAGTAGCTGGGTATTTGCATATATTAACTTAAAATTTAGGCCTTGGAGAGTTTTATCTTCTGATAGGAATTAATATAGGAAACAGCAATTGGTCAAACACAAAAATTTAGTCTTTATTTTCAGTGATCAGCAGCGATATGACACGATGGCTTGCTATGGAAACGACTGGATCAAGACACCTAATATCAACTCGTTAAGTGAAGAATCTATGATCATGGAAAGGGCGTATGTGGGCCAACCTGTTTGTACCCCTGCCCGTGCCACCATCACAACCGGGCTCCATCCACATAATGCCGGGCCAACCGTGAATGTCATTCCATTGCCCCCCAATCAGAAAACTATCGCTGAATATCTGCCGTCTGAATACAAAACTGCCTGGTTTGGCAAATGGCATCTTGGCGATGACGGGAATGCTCAACATGGTTTTGAACACTGGGTGTCCACAGAAGATCATATGTCTCGTTTTGTTGGATTGAGTACAGAACCTAGTAAAAGTGACTGGCACAATTATCTTGTTGAACAGGGTTACACTCCTGATACTACCCTTCTAGGGGATCATCAGCACCTTCCTGATGAAGTCATAAAGGATGCTCCCCAAGATTGGGATGTATTCAGTTCTGACTTTAGGTCTGAATTACCTGCCGAACATCAAATGGCACACTTTTTAGGAAGGAAGGCCGCAGATTTTATACAGGATCACAAGGATGATCCATTTTGTTTGTACGTCAGCACATTTGAACCACATTCTCCCTATAATGGCCCCTACAATGATTTGTACGACCCGGCATCATTACCTGTTGGGCCTGCATTTCTTAAGAAACCTGATAATGCCCCTTTGATAAGCAGATTACGCGCGGAAAATAATATGCAATTTTTGGAAGGCTCATCGGAGTCGTACATGGGGTATGTTGAAAACAAAATAGCCGAGTTTAATGATTTGAGCTCAGAATATGGTTGGAGGCAGTTGAGAGCGCGTTATTTGGCCAATATCACATTAGTTGATGACATGGTAGGCATGATTTATGCGTCCCTAGAGAAACAAGGATTGCTCGACGACACAGTGATTGTATTTACCAGTGAACACGGAGAGATGGCTGGTGATCACGGGATGTTGGAGAAGAGGTCTATGTATGATGAATCTTCTAGAGTGCCTTTGATCATCAGGGCGCCAAAGATCAGTACCGAAAAGCGAGTCGTCAGTGGTAACTTTGGTCATGTTGATCTGGTCCCAACTCTCCTAGAATTGCTTGGACTAGAGGTTCCGGAGGGACTTGATGGCAAATCTGTGGCAGAGGTATTGGAAAGTGAAGGCAATTTGAGAAACAACGAGGTCTTCGTTGAATGGAATGGGATAGGATCGATTGAGGACAGGCTCCTTGGTACGCCAGATATAAACTCTATGCATCAAGCACCGTGGAGAACCATAGTATACAGAGATTGGAAATTAAACCTTTGTGCAACAGATAAGTGTGAGCTCTACAATTTGCGGGAGGATCCTCACGAATTAACCAATCTTATTGATTCTCCAGACCACCAAGACACTGTCAGATTGTTGAGTACAAAAATAAGGGCTTGGCAATATAAGACCAATGATCATGTTCCTATTTAACTAAGGGTACAATGCATGATGAAATCTGGGAAAATGTAACAACATCTGTGTGGGATATTTTGTAAACCACGATAATGAGATATTAAAACATCATATTTTGAGGAGCTAACTTTATGCCTGAGTCTGCCGGAATAATAGAAGTTATCAAAAATAGAAGAAACACGAAGAAATTCACAGATGAAATAGTATCTGATGAAAATGTGGAATTAATATTGGAATGCGGGACCTGGGCCCCAAACCATAGGAATACAGAACCATGGAGATTTTACGTTTCTAAGACGGGTTCCGGATTTAGAGATGCTTTGTTGACGGCTATGATTGAAGATCAAGAAATGAGATCTGGAAAAGAAGTGACAGATGTTCAGAGAAATAATTTTCACTCTCAAGTTAATCAGTCCCCAATTCTGATCTTTGTATATAGTGAGATTGCGGAAATTGATGCGATATCAGAGGAAAATTATGCTGCTGTGTGTTGTGCAATTCAAAATATGCAATTGGCGGCTGAGTCAGTTGGATTGGGTATTGGATGGTCTACAGGGAAAATGTCAAAAATACCTCAGTTAGAGCAGATCTTGGGGATTGAAGAGAAACTTAAGATGGTCGGAGTATTGTCTGTGGGATATCCTGATGCGATTGTGTCAAAAGATCGAAAACACTTTCAGGATTTGACTAAATGGGTTTAACAAAAATGTTTTACATTGAGGTTGGCCCAGCTAAATATAAGTCAAAGACCCGCTTTTATGTCAGTGGAGGTTTTAACACCCATTAAGTGATGGGGTTCAGATGGATAAGATGCCCAGTGCATGGAAACTACTCTTCTCCCAGTTTTTCCTCCAAATGCCGCATGAACCACTTTTTTATCAAAGAAAATTATGTCGCCCGGGTTGGTTTCAAGCATGTCCGAAGG
>CAZUHE010000098.1:1741-5268 GCA_964620395.1 uncultured Dehalococcoidia bacterium | reverse complement strand
TGTTGATATATCAGAATCGATATCATATCAATTACCGAAGCTTGTTTTTACCAATATGTTCTGGGATAGCTGGCGTGCCAGTTGGTATATATATTTTTTCTATTATGCCTACAGATATCCTGATCGTGTTTATTGCTTTAACCATAATAGTATTTGGGATTTATGCAGTATCTGGTTCAGATACTACTTTTTTTTCCAGTCAGTGGGTGTTTGTAGTTGTGTCTTTTTTAGTAGGCGGCTTTCTTGCAGTAACGGGGATAGGAGGTCCTCTCATGGCCTTGGTGGCGGTATCAAAAAAATGGAGCAAGAAATCAATAAGGGGTTCTTTACCATTCTTCTACCTGTTTGTGGAAAGTGTCGCGGTTGTTGGATATTTAGCGACTGGGATGTTAGATAAAGATACATCAATTCTCGTAATGGTGGGTGTGGTACCAGCCTTAATCGGTTTTGGCATTGCATCAATTATTGTTAAAAAAATCAGTGAAGCAAGGTACAGGACGGTTATACTAGTGATAATAATCAGTTCTGGTTTGGGGGTTCTTGTCAAAGGGGCTGCTGGTTTAATGTGATAGACATTATGTTTATTTGGTTTTGGAGGTTGAATTAATGAAGATAACTGAAGTTAAACCCATAGCAATGGACAGGTATCTTTTCGTGAAAATATCTACGGATGAAGGGATTACTGGGTATGGAGAATCTGGAGCTTGGGGATTTCTGGAACCTTCTCAATCAGCTATTGAGAAATTTGGACAATACCTTATAGGTAAGGATCCCTTGTTGATTGAGCATCATTGGCAGTATATGTATAGATTCAGTCACTTTCGTGGTGCTGCAATTATGGGTGCTATTAGTGCTCTAGATATTGCCCTATGGGATATAGCGGGGAAACATTTTGGAGTTCCCGTATATCAGTTGCTTGGAGGTAAGACTCGAGATAAGGCTAGGGTTTATTATCATGTTTTCGGAAGTACTAGGAAAGAGCTAGTAGATGGCGTTAAAGCTGCTAAAGATGAAGGCTTTACCGCTGTTGGGCACCTGACTCCTTTCCTTGATGAAGATAGAGACATTCCTTATTTTAAAACTCATTCGAGTATGATAAGTGAAGCTATTGATGCAGTCAGGATGTATCGAGAAACAGTTGGTGATGAAGTAGATCTTTGTATAGAAATTCATAGGAGGCTTTCTCCTGCTGAGGCTGTAGTATTAGCAAAAGGCATCGAAGAGTTCCACCCATTATTTTATGAAGACCCAATACTGCCAGAAAACTTTGATGCTATGGCACTTGTAGCACAGGGTATTTCTGTACCTATTGCCACAGGGGAAAGGCTTCATTCTATACATGAATTTCAGATGCTACTATCACGGGGAGCGGTACAATACATAAGGCCTGATGTATGCCTAGCTGGGGGAATAACTCATACAAAGAAAATAGCCGCACTTGCTGAAGCTCATTATGTGGGAGTAGTTCCACATAATCCACTGGGGCCAATAAGTACTGCAGCGTGCTTGCAAATAGCCGCTTCAATCCCTAACTTTACAATTCAAGAATATCCTCTGGGAGAGCATGAGCCTCCCAAAAGTGAAATTGTAAATAAGCCACTGGAATTGGAAGACGGATTCCTTATTATTCCTGATGCTCCTGGGATCGGTATCGAGATTCTGGATGGATTAGAGGAAAAATTCCCCGTGACTCCAAGAGATGTGGAAACTAGATTACATTTTGATGGGTCTGTCATTGATCAATGACCATGTAACTGGGTTCCTCATGATATGTCGTAGCATTATGTCTGCGGTAGAATGATTAACTGTAATTTTTAATTAATCATTCTAGTAGTGTATTTTGAAAGTCATTTTGGAAATGTGATGAAGATTCTATGGTTAATGGCGAGATAACTTTATGAATAAAGAAGAATTGATAGACCTTAGACAACGAATGCGGCATTCGGCAGCACACGTAATGGCCGATGTTGTGAAAGATCTGCACCCTGAAGCTAAACTTGCTATAGGGCCCCCAACGGAAGATGGATTCTATTATGACTTTCTTATGGAGACCCCGTTTAGTGACGCTGATCTAAAAAAAATAGAAAAACAAATGAGGCGCGTTATCAATAAAAAACTTCCTTTCGTGTGTGCAGAATACTCGCGAGAGGAAATGTTAGAAATGAACAAGGACGAACCTCTAAAATTAGAGATCATTTCTGGGATACCTGAAGACGAAATTATAACCACATATACCCATGGTAGTTTTGAAGACTTATGCGCCGGGCCCCACGTGGATTCAACGGGAGATATCATTGCCTTTAAGTTGTTGAACGTAGCCGGAGCATATTGGAGAGGCGATGAAAGCAATGTCATGTTGCAGCGGATTTATGGCACTGCTTGGGAAAGTAAAGAAGCTTTAGATGAGCACTTGAATAAATTAGAAGAGGCTCGAAAACGTGACCACAGGACGCTGGGGAATGACCTTGACTTATTTTCTATTCACGAGGAAATTGGGCCAGGCTTGATACTATGGCATCCAAAGGGGTCCAGAGTCAGGAACATATTTGAAGATTATTGGAAGGAACAGCATTACAGTAGGGGGTATGACTTGATTTATACTCCCAATATTGGCCGGGCGAATTTGTGGGAGACTAGTGGTCACTTAGACTTCTTTCGAGAAAACATGTTTTCTGCATCGGAAAATGATGGACAAGAATATTTTCTGAAGCCCATGAATTGTCCTTTTCACATTATGTATTACAAGTCCTCATTGAGAAGCTACAGGGATCTGCCAATGAAAGTTGGGGAATTAGGCACAGTGTACCGGCATGAAAGAGGGGGCACACTGCACGGTATGTTGAGAGTAAGAGGATTCACTCAAGATGATGCCCATATTTTTTGTAGACCGGACCAGATAAAAGCTGAAGTGAATAGTGTTTTGGATCTAACTTTTGACTTGCTGGGAGCATTTGGTTTTGCTGATTTCACTGTTAATTTGTCAACCAGACCAGAAAAGGCAGTGGGTTCTGATGAACAATGGGAATTGGCAGAAAATTCTCTTAAGGATACATTAGAAGACAGGGGCATATCTTTTGATATAGAACAGGGAGGTGGCGCCTTTTATGGTCCCAAAATTGATGTGAATATTAAGGATGCAATTGGACGTTCATGGCAATGTACAACGGTTCAGTTTGATTTCAACTTGCCAGAGAGGTTTGGTTTAAAATACATCGGTGAAGATGGTGGTCAATATCAACCGTATATGGTTCACAGGGCCTTATTTGGGTCGTTGGAGAGGTTCATGGGTATACTGATAGAGCACTATGCTGGTGCATTTCCTCTTTGGTTAGCACCAGTGCAAGTGGTTCTTATACCTGTTGCTGATCGCCATATTGACTACGCAAATGTAGTTTGTGATCGGTTGAGGAGGTCTAATTTGAGAGTAGAGGTGGATTCGAGTAGTGATCGAATGAATAGGAAGATAAGGACGGCTCAAATTAATAAAATACCATACATGTTTATCGTTGGTGATAGGGAAATTGAAC
>CAZUHE010000098.1:0-1641 GCA_964620395.1 uncultured Dehalococcoidia bacterium | reverse complement strand
AACCCACCAGTCTGTAGGCTGCTAAATTACGGAAAATTTAGGTACGAGGCGACCAGGAAAGAAAAAGAATCACGTAAGGCTAATAAATCCCGAACGAATAATCAGGTGCGCGAAGTGAGGATGAAGACTAGGATTGGGGAGCATGATAGACATTCAAAAACCAGGTTGGTAAGACGGCTTTTATCTGAGGGGTCAAAAGTGAGGGTTTCGGTAATGTTTAGAGGTAGGGAAGTTCAGCACCCACAGATTGGTATGGAGCTTTTAAAAAAGGTGGCAGAAGATCTTCAGGAAGATGCTTTGCTTGATAAAGCACCATCTTTTGAAGGGAGATTTTTGGCGATGATTTTGTCGCCAAGTCCGTCTTTAAAAAAAGAAATAGCTAACAAGGAATTACAAAGTGCCAAAACTTAAGACCCATAAAGGGGCTGCTAAACGGTTTAAAGTATCTGGATCTGGTAAGTTACTACGAATGAAAGGCCTTCGCAGCCATCTTAGACGGAAAAAGCCTAACAAAGTAAAGAGACTTTATTCCGGTAAACTTCCTGTGAGCGCTGCTGATGCTCCTAAATTGAAGACTTTATTACCGTATCGATAAAAAATGGATCACTACCATAGTCAACAGGAGATTTTACTTTGACAAGAGTTAAAGGTGGGGTTGTACGCCGCCGCCGCCATAAAAAAATATTGAGTATGACGAAAGGTCACCAAGGGGTTCGTCACAGGCTTTTCCGTAGGGCCAACGAATCTATGCTTCATGCCCAACAATATGCTTTCGATCATCGGCGGCAGAAAAAAGGCGATATGAGGCGAATATGGAATGTAAGGATAAACGCTGCAGCCAGAATGAACGGGATTTCATATAGTGAGCTTATACATGGGTTGGCATTGGCAGAAGTTGACATAAATCGGAAAGTTTTGTCGGAATTAGCGGTTAGCGAACCTGAAGCTTTTGCTGAAATTGTGTCCAAGGCTAAAGACGCAATAGATAGTAAAGCGGCGTAACAAGACTCCTTGGTTTTGTTAATAGCTGAGGTGTGGTAGGCGTTATTTGCCTATCAATATGTGTAAGTCAGATCGAAGGTTTTCAGAATTTATTGGTGAACTGTGAAGTACTTTAGGTCTACCTTTCCCATCTAACAAATAAATTGGTGTTGTGTGTACTATTTTGTATTTGGTTTCCAGAGAGCGCTGTAATCTTTGTTGTTGGGTCTGAGAGATTTGAGGGTTGAGGTGATATGAATTCCATATTTCTTTTAATAGATCAGGTTCACCAGATAGGAAGTGCCAGTTAGAAGGTAGATTCCATTTGTTTGTAAATCTGAGTCTTGTTTGTTGATCATCCCTGTCCGGATCCACAGTAATTATCATTACTGGTATATTCTGTAATTCTTTGGAGTCAGATATGGTTGCTTTAATCTGGGATGTTACGATAGGACAAACATCCGTACAGGCACTAAATAAAAAAGTCAGTATTGCAGTTTGATCACCATGGGTTGAATTTGATATTGATTTACCGTTTTGGTCGATTAATTCAAAATCACGACCAAATTTACCTGTTAATTTGGTCCCAACGAATTGTTCTGTGCTCAGATCGGTATGGCTACATTGATAAAAACTTAGAGATATGATGCCAATAAATCC
>CAZUHE010000097.1:0-5341 GCA_964620395.1 uncultured Dehalococcoidia bacterium | reverse complement strand
ATTATTGTTTCAATATTAATAATTCATGAACAATATTTCTTTATTGTCGCTTCCATTTGGTTCTCTGTCAATGGCTACCCATCATCAATATTCAGAATTAGATGTCTTATAAACATAGACGGGTCATAACACAATCACCGACCGAAAATATATAGACCATACAACAAAATTTCAATAGGTGATATTACAATAAACAGTATTGTTTATTGTAATAAAGATTTAAGTCAAGATTTTCTTAAGGTTACAATTTGGGGTCAACTAATATTCGGAATATATCTTTTGCTGGGGACATCATCCTCTCAAACCCAACGGATTTGACTTCATCCAGAGAGACAGTGTCGGATACCAAAGGATCTGTTACTAATTTACCTTCCGACATAAGTGATACCACATGCTCAACGTCTTTTTGTGTATATGCAAGAGAGCCAACAATAGATTTTTCAGTACTTACAAGAGAATTGAAGTCCACTTCACATTTCGAAACATATATTGCTACCAATACCACTAGCCCACCCCTTCTTACTATATCTACGGATTCGACAGGAGTGTCTTTAGCCCCCGCTGCATCAATGACAACATCAGGCCCAATTCCTCCGGTGAGAGAAAGAATCATCTCTTTTGCTGCACTGGCTGCGGCATCCACAATCTCTGCACCCGGGCAAACATTTTGTACCGTACGTAAATTCATTGGGTTGACATCAACTGCTATTACTTCCGCTCCAGCAGCATGTGCAATCTGAAGTGCCAATATCCCCACGGTGCCAACACCTATGATCACAACTTTTTGGCCTGAAGTAATTCCGCCCTTTGCTACCGCATGGGCTGCTACAGATGCGGGCTCAGCAAACGCTGCTTGTAGGGAAGACACATTATCAGGTAGCACTACTATTTTGTCGGCAGGCCATGTCAGATATTCCGCTAAACCACCATCACGAGCAAACCCTACAGCTGCCATGCCATCGCATTGAGTAGTGTTACCCTCATTACACTGTCTACAGTCTTCACAGTATAAAACCCCGTTTAAAACAACCCTTTGGCCAACAGAAAGATTACTAACTCCTTCACCCAACTCACAAATTGTTCCTGTTATTTCGTGGCCAGTGATCATTGGCATCATTTTGCCCGTAACTTTGTTTGGCTCATTAGCATCTATAAACACAGGACCATAAAGATATTCCTCTATATCTGTGGCACATATACCACAAAAATCAACACTTATCTTTACTTCCCCTATAGGCACATCCGGCTCCGGAACGTGTTCCAGATTTACGTTTTTATTTCCTCTATAGACAATGGCCTTCAAAACACCGCTCCTGATATGATCAAAATTATTGATAATGCCCAGTTGAACTCATACTAACAGTAAAGACAAGATAGGTTTAAACCGTCCACTAAAAGGTCTTGAACCTGCCCTAGCCTTACCAATTTACGAAAAATCCACACTTCCCTATATACTGGTCGTTACAGATAGGTTGGAGATGTTCAATTGTTGCCTTTTCCAAGCTGCTTGTTTATAGTTTCATGTC
Organism: uncultured Dehalococcoidia bacterium; assembly: GCA_964620395.1. Classification (GTDB taxonomy): domain Bacteria; phylum Chloroflexota; class Dehalococcoidia; order Lucifugimonadales; family UBA826; genus CAZUHE01. The sequence continues at coordinate 3,815 of CAZUHE010000097.1, read as the reverse complement.
TTGGAGAAGGTTTACCTCAGGTATAAAATCAAGCTTGTATAATGTTAGTACAAAAATTTACCCTGATGTTAGGAGCGAATGTATATGACTGTGAATGATCGAATCGGTGACGTAGTACTAGAAGTTAAAGATCTCCAGACTTATTTCGTAACACGTTGGGGTATCGTGAAGGCGGTGGACGGCGTCAGTTTTAACTTAAGAAAGGGTGAAACCCTGGGCATCGTTGGAGAATCAGGATCCGGTAAATCAGTTACGACCCTATCCATGATGAGACTGGTGCCATCGCCTCCGGGCCACATAGTGGGAGGAGAAGTAATTCTTGAGGGAGAAAACATTTTAGAGCTTGACGAGAAGGAGATGGAGAAAGTCAGGGGATCAAGGATAGCCATGGTACTACAGGACCCTATGACAGCACTCAACCCTGTATTTGACATTGAAAATCAGGTTGGTGAAGCACTCAAAATCCATGAACGACTTAAAGGCGACGGGCTACGCAACACTGTGGTAGATATGCTGAGAAAAGTTAGAATACCAGCACCGGACATTAGGATGAAAGACTATCCTCACCAGCTTTCAGGCGGCATGCGACAAAGGGTTGTAGGAGCAATTGGCATATCGTGTAACCCTTCCGTATTAATAGCGGACGAACCAACCACATCTTTAGACGCCACTATCCAGGCCCAATACCTACGACTTCTAAGAGAATTACAGGAAGAAACAGGTGTGGGCATCATTTTCATAACTCACGATTTCGGAATTGTTGCAAAAATGTGTGACCGTGTCGCTGTTATGTACGCAGGCAAAATAGTTGAGCAAGGGGATGTCAGGCAAATCTTTAACGATCCTAGGCACCCATACACAGAAGCTTTAATAAACTCCGTGCCTAAGATGGAAGAAAACGTCGAAAGGCTCTATGCTATACCCGGCAACCCCCCTAGTGTCACGGAACGACCCTCAGGTTGTAATTTTCAGCCTCTGTGTGACGGTAACAACCCTGAGTGTGTAACATCAGAACCTATTTTAATTGAAGAATCTCCAGACCACTGGGTCGCCTATTGTCAGCCTTGTAAAGAATCACATGGCTGCAAATGGTTCCCACGTGATATATAAAAAATCCTTGAACCATTATTAATAGGAACTAATCAATGACTATCGAAAACGGCTCATTATTGCAATTAAAGAACCTAAAAAAACACTTTCCTGTAGCTGGTAATTTTATGAGCAGTCTCACGGGGAAGAAAACCTGGTTAAAGGCTGTGGACGGAATAGATCTCAGCATTGAACCTGGAACTACCTACGGTTTAGTCGGAGAATCCGGTTGTGGAAAATCAACTACGGCAAAAATGGTTCTAATGTTAGAGAAACCCACAGAGGGAGAAATTCTATTTGAAGGAGAAAACGCTCTGGGTTTTGATAAAAGCAACCAAAAAAGGTATAAATCCAGCGTTCAGGCCGTGTTTCAAGATCCCTGGGCCTCCTTAAACCCAAGAATGCGAGTTGAAGACATTATCGGAGAGCCCCTGGAAGTAAACAGCACCATGACAAAGGGAGAGATCAAAGTAAAAGTCGGGGACCTTCTTGAGGAGGTAGGACTACAATCGTACCAGGCAAGAAACTACCCCCATGAATTTTCGGGAGGACAAAGGCAAAGAATTGGAGTAGCCCGATCCTTGGCGCTAAATCCAAAACTCATTGTTTTGGATGAGCCAGTTTCTGCTCTTGATGTTTCAATCCGAGCACAGATAATGAATCTCCTGATGGATCTACAGAAAGAACACGGTTTAACGTACCTCCTCATCGCACACCATTTGGCAACGGTACGGTATATGTGTGACAAGATTGGCGTAATGTACCTAGGGCATATGGTAGAGGAAGCGGAAACCGATGAATTGTTTGATAACGCAACTCACCCTTATACACAAGCGCTGATTGGTGCCGCCCTTCCTTATCATCCTGACGACGAAAAAGAGGAGACAATTCTGGAAGGAGAAGTACCATCCCCAATAGACCCTCCTTCTTGTTGCAGCTATGTGCCCAATTGCCCCGATCACTATACGGAATGTGAGGGAAACTCTCTTACTACTAGAGAAGTACGGGCAGGCCACACAGTAGGGCACTGCTCTCATTGTGTAGACGACTACGGTTGCTTCTGGTTCCCACGAATTAATCCTAATATCGAAAGAAACCAGTGGGCTAGATCTCTAAAGTAATAAAGATTCTACTAACTCCTATCACGGTATAGTTAAAGTTTGGCAACCCAGACCATTGAAGTACTGTCTTTACTATGGGGCTCTTTGTCGAACCCGCCATATAGTTTGACATCACTATAGCCACATAACTTAAGCAAGTTACCCATTTCCCTAACGTAGGTCAGCCGGTAGGAAATATCTTGAACAGTCTTTTTGACCACTATTCCGTCTTCTTTCAAAAACTCAGCCTGAACTCTAATTTCGCCAAGTTGAGTGTAATCATCATAATCAGACTGAGTGGAAAGTATAAGTTTTCGTCCATCCTCTTTAATTACATCTTTGTAATGATAATTCACAGCAGGATCAGACATCAGCCATCTTAATTGGGGCGTAGCATTAACAAGAACCAATGCTCCGCCCGGAGCTAACAATTTAGATATATTTGATAAAAACAATTCCTGGTCACTTGGATATAAAACAGCCATGAAGTTATTGGAGGGTACAACCACTAATCCATATTGTCGGGCCAACAACTGATCAATTTTAGAGAAGTCCAATTCTTTAAAGGTGACTCGGCGGACAATTTCAGGATCTTCAATCCTATTTCTCGCCATACTTATCATTGTTTTAGATGGATCCAAAGCACACACTTGCAATCCTTGACTGGCAAGAAGACTTGTTAAGCCTCCTACATTACATCCGACTTCCAACACAGAGTTGGAAGTGGTGTTAAGGGTATCAAGCAAAAACGTCACTTCATCACGGCGGTCAGGATGAACCCAATCGCATACCGTAGCCCAATCAACTCCACCATTAGGGTCTATAAAATGAAGCACGTTTTTCTAATATCCTTTAGTTAACACACGGATTACTTTGAGCGTTAAATTATAGTTGTACTGATGACCCTTATGGAAGCAGATTTAAGTGCCTAGAGAATTCTAGCATGCTAGAATTCTCTAGGATTATCACAACCACAATACCAAAGGAGCTAAACATGCCTGTCTTTGAAGGAATATACCCTGCTATTGCAACTCCAATGTTCGAGGATGGGGCACTAAACGAAGAAGCCTTCCGATCAGTCATGGAATTCAATATAAACGCAGGGGTCGGTGGATTCTGGGTAGCCGGCGGTAACGGCGAAAGTGTCTTATTGTCCGACGAAGAGAATATGAAAATAGCTGAAATAGCCGTCAGTCAAAATAATGGTCGAATTAATAACATAATGCACGTGGGAGCCCCAACAACCGCCAGAGCAGTATCCCTTGCGGAGCATGCTGCAAAAGTCGGAGTAGAAGCCATTTGCTGTGTCCCACCATTCTTCTACCGCCAATCGGACGAAGCGATTGTAGAACATTATCGTGCGGTAGCCGCCGCAGCTAATTTACCTTTTTTTGTTTACAATTTGCCTAATTCAACTGGTGTTGAAGTCACGATAGACCTCATGAAGAAAATAAAGGAAGCGGTACCTCAACTTATAGGGTTAAAACACTCTTCAGTCAATTTCATGAATGTCCGAGAGTGGAGTGACATGAATTTGAAGTGTTTCATAGGGAGTAGCATGCTTATGCTGCCTGCTTTAACCATAGGCGCCGTCGGCTGTATTGACGGTCCACCTTGTGCCGCACC
>CAZUHE010000096.1:0-5366 GCA_964620395.1 uncultured Dehalococcoidia bacterium | reverse complement strand
AGAAGGGCCGGATTTGGGATCAGTAACGCAGAGCTTAATGAGCTGAAAGACAAGAAGTACGAAGATATAGTGGAAGATTTACTACATCCAGGAAACAGGCCGGAATTCAGCCTAAGAGAATGGCACAGGTACAATCCAGGCGATGGCACAGTCAACTACGAGAATGAATGGATATTCAGAATGACTAATTCCGAAAGACCATTGGAAGAAAAGATGTCACTTTTGTGGCATCACATATTCGCGACCGGGTACGGAAAAATTGAGCATCCTCTTGCCATGGGAGTCCAGATAGATACCTTCCGAAAGATATGTATGTTGGATTTTCGCACCATATTAATAGAACTTTCTAAAGACCCAGCGATGATGTTTTGGTTAGACAATAACGAGAACCACAAAAGTGCCCCCAACGAAAACTACGGTCGGGAACTTCTGGAACTCTTTTCGATGGGTGTTGGTAACTACACAGAAGATGATATCAAGAATGCTTCCAGAGCTTTTACCGGTTGGACTTTCACACAACCAGTCCCAATATACCCACAAGGCGCATACCCCACGGAACACGAATTTATTTCTGAAGACCACGATTATTCAGAAAAAACCTTTTTGGGTAAAACAGGGAATTTCAACGGCGAAGACATCATAGATATCATCGTCGGCACCCCTGCATGTGCCAAGTTCATTGCCAGACATTTTTATAACTTCTTCGTCGCAGATGAATACCAGGTACCAGCTTGGAATGAAAATCCACCTAAAGATCCTGAAGCCGTCGAACTTTTGGCAAATAAATTTTCTGAGACAAAAGGTGACATAAAGGAAGTGTTGAGAATTCTGTTCAATTCGGAATTTTTCAAAGAGGCTCGATTTAAAAAAGTGAAATCTCCAATAGAATTCGTGATCGGGGTACTCAGATTTACAGGTGAGCATCAGGATCCTTCACAGCCTTCTAATTACCAAAAAGTCCCAATCGTCATGGGTCAGGAAATAACCAACCCGCCGACTGTAGAAGGTTGGCATACAGGTACAGAGTGGCTCGATGCGGGAACATTGAGTGAACGAATCAATTTCGCCGTACAATCAGTATCTGATGAAAATAAGCCTGGAATAAAGATTCTTCATAATGGAACTTCTAACCAAAATGATCCACAGAAACTTTTGCAATACTGTTTAGATCAATTTGGCGGAATAGAAATATCCGGCCCAGATAAGGAGAGTATTATCCAGGCTGTAGCAAAAGATGAAAGCAAGGATCAAACCGCCCTCATTAAATATTTACAATGCATAGTTTCCTCACCAGAATACCAAATGGCCTAATTAATCCTAATTAAATTCAGGGCAGTAGGCACTAACTAACAGGAGTGTGACTTTCATGACAACAGAGGTTAAAGAAAACGTACTAGTAGTTTTGCAATTAACCGGTGGTAATGACTTTATGGACACTATCATCCCTTATACCAACGGTATCTATTATGATTGCCGACCAACGCTCTCAACTGATCAGAAAGATGTACTACCGATCGGAGAAGAACTGGCATTTCATCCAGCTGCAGGGCCATTAAAGGATCTTTACGATGATGGCAAAATGGCTATCATCCAAGGTGTAGGATACGAAAATTCCAGCCGATCACACTTCCGAGCTATGGACATTATGCACACTTGCGAGCCTGCCAAAGTAGGTACGCAAGGTTGGCTAGGTAGGACAATACAAGAACTCGACCCTGACCAACAAAACGTTCTTACGGGCGTCAACATCGGACGAGGGTTACCGAGAGCAATGGCCTTGTCCGGAGTGCCTGTCACCTCCATTGGGGATTTGGACAATTACGGAATCATGACTTCAGTTAACGACATGGCCTGGAGATCTTCCATCTTGGATAATTTCAAGGACATTTATAGTCAGGCAATTGGATCAGGTCCCGTATCAGATTTTCTCGGGCGCACTGGCAACGATATTTTGAGTAGTGCGGATTTACTGAAGGATGTTCCGGCAAGTTATGAGTCGACTGTTGAATACGCCGATAATCCTATCGCGAAGAGTCTTCGGGACGTCGCAAGAATACATACAGCCGAAAAAGGTACCCGGGTGTTTTATGTACAGCATGGTGGATATGATACTCATGCAGACCAAGGCCCCAACCATCCAAGATTGCTAAAAGAATTGTCTGGTGCTGTGAACGACTTTTTACAGGATCTTAGAGATCATAACGCATCCGAAAACGTTTCCATATTAGTGTTTACTGAATTTGGAAGGCGAATGAGAGACAATGGTAGTGGGACAGATCACGGAGCTGGCGGAGGAGCTTTTCTCATAGGGGAAAAAGTTAACGGGGGGCTCTACGGAGATTACCCATCGCTTGATCCTAGCGAATGGCAGGACGGAGAAAACTTGAAGTTCAACGTAGATTTCAGAAGCGTATACGCTACCGTCCTTGAACAATGGATGAAGGTAGACTCCAAACCGATGGTTTTTGGCACATATGAACAATTGAACCCCTATAAATCGTGAACCATTAACTTGATCCAATAGAAATGTCTTGAACTACTTAGAAGATTTGGGGGCTGTATTGATGACAACAACTGAAAAAAATGAACCATACGGACTACTGAGGGCAGGATTCCCGTTTTTAAAAACGATTGGAATGAGAAGAATAACAAACTACCCGTATGATGTAGCCATTGATAGCGATGAAAGAATATACGTCTTGCTCAGAGGCTTAAATCAAGCCGTCATAAGGGTCTGGTTTTTCAAAGACGCTGAACGACTGCCAGACACTTTTGAAGATATAGGCTCCTATGGAGAAGGTGAGGGCCAATTCATATGGCCTGTCAGCGTAATACTAGATGATGATAAAAATATAATCGTGTCTGATGAAGCCCTCGATAGAATCACCGTCTTTTCCAGAAGTGGGGATTTCATAAAATCGTGGGGGGAATCCGGATCAAAACCTGGCCAGTTAAGTGGGCCATCTGGACTTTCATTAACTCCGGACGGAAACCTCTTAATTGCCGACACAAAAAATCACCGAATACAAGAATTTACATTAGATGGAGAGTACCTCAACTCTTGGGGCACTCAAGGATCTGATAATGGTCAGCTCACGATGCCTTGGGGCATAGCTACGGACAATTACGGAAACGTATTTGTTTCAGATTGGGGAAATCACCGAGTATGTAAATTTACACCCGACGGAAAATTTGTTTCGTCATTTGGGAAGCAAGGCAATGGAAAAGGAGAGCTTTCCGGCCCATCTGGGATAGCAGTCGACAAATATGGCGACATTTTTGTAACTGACACTGATAACAATCGCATAGTATTATTCAACAAAGAAGGTAACTACGTACAAGAATTTATAGGGGATGCCACCCTGGCAAAATGTGCCAGAGATTATATGCTCACGAATGCCGGTTCCAACAGGCTAAGAGACATGGCTGATCTTGAGATACAAAAACGATTCAGAGATCCACGTTCCGTAAGAGTGGATGATAAGGGAAGAATGTACGTGCCAGATTACAGATCTTTCAGAATCCAGATCTATCAAAACGAAGTTATCCCGCTGGATGAAACCCAATACGCCCCACCGAGAACTAGCCGTTCTTTACTCCAAGAATAAAAGAGAGTCGTTCCATAAATCATGGTTAGAATGGAAGCTTCCCAATTAGATGGGTTTTTATCTAATCCTTACTTATGTGCCTTTGCAACAGTGGGGAAAAATAGTGCCCCTCACATTACTACGATTTGGTATATGTTCCAAGATGGACATTTCTTTCACATAATATATAAAAACAGTGTCAAATACAGGAATCTCAAAAGAGGATCAGGCATTGCCGTTTGCATACATGATTCTACAGAAGAAGGAACGCTGAGTGCCTATGGTAAGCCTACTAGCTTCATAACTCCAGAAGATGAAAAGTACGACGAGATGCATTGGGATCTGAGCAGACGTTATTTTAAATCCGACGAGGAAACATCAAAGTACATGAAAGATATTGAAGACCTTGATCTCGTGGGCGTGTTGTGGAAACCTGATAAATTCGTTGGATTTCTCACCACCGATCCCAACGCATAAAATATTTAGAATGGAAGTTAAACAGAAAACTTAGTCTACTTAATGAATCCTATTTCGGGATAACCCCTCATCCCCTCAGCCTCAGGGAAATCAGCGTCAGAATACCAAAGGACGCCTTCACGTATGCTAAGGCCGTGTGGATCAGGACCGTCTTCTGGTAATACGACCCTATCGATCTCCTCACCACTATCGATGTCAAATTTTACGACCTCTTTTTCAGCCCGATCTGAACACCAAATGCCATTACCGTCCCTCGCCAGACCATGTAAAACATTTAATTCACAAGGAAACTGTTTGATGACTTCATAAGTCGTGCCATCAATAAGAACTAATGCCTTTGGCTCAAAGGCTGTGATCCATATATTCCCTTCATCATATTCAATTCCATGAATGCCACCACCATCTGGAGTCGGAAAATAGTCTATCGTTTCTCCTGTAACAGGATCTACTTTCCGAACATTAGACGTATGATAATCAGTTGGCCGTTGAGGTCTGGCTGTAGCACCGTTTCTTGAGTTACAAGCCGTCCATATAAATCCTCCGCCAACCGTAATTCCCGATCCATTGACTGTTTCCGTTGTTATAACTCTTTTCACCGCACCATCAACGTCTAGTACAAAGACGTCATCGGTCAGTTGATCCATTACGTACAATTCATCCTCATACCATTGCAATCCGTTAGGCATACGTACAGGGCTATTAAAAGGCACTGACACCTGTGAAACATTCATAAACTTGCCTCCTTTCCTCTTAACAATTGCTGGTTTGATTTCGAAAATAATACCATTTTGTGATAAAACCCCCAATAAGGGTGTTACTCCCCTTGCAATATTTCAATGAAATCACATTTATTTCTAAAAAAGAAAACGACGATTTTTGTCAGAAAAGGAGGCACTTTAATGCAATTCAAAAACAGATTAGCTGTTGTTACGGGAGGAGCCAGTGGTATAGGTAAAGGGGTATCCAACCTATTGCTGGAAAGGGGAGCGAGAATAGCTGCAATTGACTTAAATGAAAAAAGCCTACAAACAGAAATCTCATCTCTTAAAATAAACACCGGAAACATTAGTACCTTCGTTTGTGATGTCACAAACAGAAATTCACTCGCGAAAACGGTGAATTCTATTGAATCCGAACTAGGGCCTATTGAGATACTAGTAAATGCAGCTGGTGTTATCGCTGCAAAGGGTTTTGAGGATACCCTCATCTCTAGAATTGAAGACTGGGACCTAACTTATAGTGTGAACGTAAAAGGAACCGTTATAGCTTCTGAATTAATCGCAGAAAACATGAAACTACGAC
>CAZUHE010000095.1:1561-5409 GCA_964620395.1 uncultured Dehalococcoidia bacterium | reverse complement strand
TCCCACTCAATTGTCCCTGGAGGCTTGCTGGTAATGTCAAAGACTACTCGATTAACATCAGGAACTTCATTTGCTATTCTACTAGATATCTTGCTTAGGACGTCATAGGGAAGCCTCGCCCAATCGGCTGTCATAGCGTCGTTGCTTGTTACTGCTCTTATAGCTATTACATGACCATAGGTTCGGAAGTCTCCCGTTACTCCCACAGATCTTGATCCAGTTAACACAGCGAATGTTTGCCATAACTCTCGGTAGAGGTTATTGGCTTTTATTTCATCCATAACGATCCAGTCAGCGGCTCTTAGTACCTCCAGTTTCTCACTTGTGACATCTCCCATGATTCGTATTGCAAGACCAGGACCGGGAAAAGGCTGTCTGTATACCATTTCTTCAGGAAGGCCTAATTCCAGACCTACTTCTCTAACCTCGTCTTTGAAGAGGTATCTTAAGGGTTCAACCAATTCTAATTTCATGTGTTCGGGTAACCCACCAACATTGTGATGCGTCTTTATTGTCGCAGATACACTGTTATCGGAACTTTTGCTTTCTATGACGTCCGGATAAAGAGTTCCTTGAGTTAGAAAATCCACGGAACCTAATCTTGTCGCCTCTTCATCAAATACATTTATAAATTCGTTTCCGATAATTTTCCTTTTTTGTTCCGGGTCTTCTATCCCAGTAAGGACAGATAAAAACCTTTCCGAGGATTCACTGAAAACAAGATTTACTTTCATGTATTTGGCAAAGGTTTCTTGTATTCTCTCCGGTTCTTCCTTTCTCATCAATCCGTTGTTGACAAATATGCAAGTTAATTGATTTCCTACTGCTCGATGAACCAACGTGGCAGCTACTGCTGAATCTACTCCTCCCGAAAGGGCGCATATTACCTTACCGTCCCCAACTTGTTCTTTTATCTGCCTTATTGATTCCTCCACGAAATTGCTAGATGTCCATAGTTCACCTACGCCACAAATCTTTCTTAGGAAATTTTGGATTATTTCAATACCGTGAGGAGTATGGACAACCTCTGGGTGGAATTGAATCCCAGTCATACCCTGTCCATTACTTGTTACCGCAATTGGTGCGTTGTCTGTATATGCGGTAGATTTAAATCCGGGAGGAAGTTCTGTTATTTGATCAGCGTGGCTCATCCAAACCGGGAGGCTGGGAGGAAGACCATCTAGTAAACTCTCAGATGCTGTATTTTGATGTAATATTGCGTGCCCGTATTCCCGCTTAGTTGCGGGGGCTATTTTCCCGCCAAGTTGATGTACCATAACTTGCATTCCATAGCAGATCCCCAAAGTTGGTAGCCCACATTCGTATACCCATGTGGGTGCCAGCGGAGGGGCGTCATCATAAACACTGGATGGCCCACCTGAGAGTACAATGCCCTTTGGGTTTAAGTTTTTTACGGACTCCCACGTTACGGTATGCGGCACTATCTCGCAGTACACTTTGCTCTCGCGTATTCGTCTGGCGATTAGGCGACTATATTGGGAACCGAAGTCTACAACCAATATAGATTCTTTTTGAGGTAGTTGTTTGGAACGATTGGGACTGGGACGTCCTGCCTTTTCTTGTGCGATTTCCAGATAAGCTGACACTTCAAGGTCATCACTTGAAGTTATTCTTCTGCTAGATTCGGAATCTTTTTCAGACGACATTTTATTCGTTATAGTCTCCTGTTGCTGTGTTATACTCATTTCACTCTAGCATTACGGATGATTGCCATCGTTAAGGTGATGTCAGTAAACCAAAACTCCATAGCGCTCGCTTCTAACATCTTATTAGAAGGAGGCGTTGTTTGCATACCCACGGATACTGTTTATGGGTTAGCAGCTTCTCCGGTAGACCCAAATGCCGTTGCCTCGGTTTTTAATATTAAAGGTAGAATGAAAACTGAGCCGTTGCCGCTCCTTGTTGATAGTAATAAGAGCGTTTCGCCCTATGTAAAGTGTTTTTCGACTACCTCTTTTGTATTGTCCGAAAAATATTGGCCAGGTGCTCTTACTATTATTTTCGAAAAATCTAATTTAATACCTGATACAGTGACAGCTGGTAAGGACACGGTAGGGTTCAGGGTACCTGATCACTTTGTTCCTGTTAAATTGAGTTCTCTGATTGGAGGACCCATTACAGGAACTAGCGCTAACAAGAGTGGGTGTAAACCAGCTACGAGTGCTGAAGAGGCTTATGAGCAACTTGTTAATACTGATGTAGACCTTATATTGGATTCTGGACCTTGTGAACAGGAGAACCCATCTACTATTGTAGATGTCACTGGGACGAAAGTAAGAGTTCTTCGGGAAGGTGTGATTTCCAAACAAGAAATACTACGTACAGTAGGGTTGATTTAACGCTGCATCGTAAAATGAGGCCATAACAATGACATCAAGATACCAAGATTTGATTGATAAAGAGATCAAAGAACTTTTTTCGTCAAGAAATTTGCCTCTTTATGACATGATGTTTTACCACTTTGGATTTGATCATGAAAATACTTCAATACCTGTTGATCATTCCCATGGCACAACATTCCTCATGGCAGTTGATGCTTTGGGAGGTAACAGCGAAAAATGTTTGCCCGTGGCAGTTTCTATTGAACTAATCAACGCTTTTTGTGATGTCCATGATGATATTGAATCTGGACGTCCTACACGAAATAAAAAAGATACGTTGTGGTGGGTATGGGGCCCAGCCCAGGCCATCAACGCCGGCGATGGCCTTCATGCACTCTCAAGAATAGCTATGCTGCAGTTACCTTCCAATGGTTTTTCGGCTGAACAGAGTTATTCAGCGATACGTATTATTGACAAAGCGACTTTAAAATCTTGTGAAGGCAGGTTTTCGGAATTGCAGATGCAGGAACAAGTAGAAGTTTCCACAGATTCCTATGTCCATGCTGTTCGGGAAAGGGTAGGGGCCCTATACGGGGCTTCTTTTGAATTGGCTGGCTTGTTGTGCGGAATTGAAGGAGACAAGCTGGATACGCTGGCTGAATGTGGAGTTTCACTAGGGGAGGCGATACAAATCTCTCATGATATTAGGCAATTTTGGGGAGATGACTCTGAAGATAATTTGGATTTTCTGAATAAAAGGAAATCATTTCCAGTGGTTGCGGCTATGGAAGTAGCGGGTCCAAGAGAAAAACGTCTTATAGGGGAAATATATTTCAAGAGAGTTCTTGAATCTTCAGATTTTAAGAAAATCAGACTTGTCGTTGAAGAATTACGTGGGAAAGAAGTTTCTGATTCACGTAAAGCTTCAGCACAAGCTAGCACTGAGCGAATGATTGAAACAATTTTCGTCCATTCCCAAACAAGAGAAAATTTAATGACATATGTTTCTGGATTGATTGGGTAGGTTTCAATGCAGAAAAAGACGGTTAGGGACATTGATCTGGAATCTAAGACTGTGTTAGTTAGAACAGATTTCAATGTTCCGTTTAATCCGAATACATTGTCCATATCAAACACTAATAGAATTGAGGCATCAATTCCGACAATAAAGTATTTAATTGAGAAAAGATGCAAAATTATTATATGTTCCCATTTGGGTAGGCCTGATGGGAAAGTGTTTTCTAACTTATCGTTGGCCCCTATTGCGGAAGCTCTTAAGGCGTTACTTCATACAAATGTGTGCTTTCTACCGTATATACAGTTGACAGATGTTCTTGGAAACTTAGGATTCCTAAAACACGGTGAAGTTGCCTTACTGGAAAATTTGAGGTTTCACAAAGGTGAAGAGAGTAATGATACTGGGTTTTGTGAAAATCTTGCTTCTTTGGCTGATGTTTACGTTAACGATGCTTTTGGAGCTTCGCATAGATCGCATGCCTCGATCAA
>CAZUHE010000095.1:0-1461 GCA_964620395.1 uncultured Dehalococcoidia bacterium | reverse complement strand
ATGATAATGGACATAGGTCCAGAAACTCAAAAATTGTATCGTTCTATTTTGATGAAAAGTGCCACAGTTTTGTGGAATGGCCCTATGGGTATGTTTGAGTGGAAGCAATATCAATTTGGAACCAGAACTATAGCCAGAACATTGGCTGACGGTCCACAAGTTTCGGTTATAGGTGGTGGTTCTACGGTAGATGCGGTATCCCAGTTTGGCCTGGAGTCAGAAATGGACCACGTTTCAACAGGTGGAGGCGCGGCGTTGGAGTATCTGAGAGATGGCACTTTGCCAGGCGTAGAGGCGCTTTGGGATAAATAATATGGAAGCTTTAGGTGGTTAAATGATTGATTTTGAATATTTGCCGGAAGTGGTACAACCTTCTCCTACGAAGATTGTTATGGTTGTAGTTGATGGACTTGGAGGGATGAAAGATCCAAATGTAGGAAAAACAGAGTTGGAAATGGCTCATTTACCTAATCTCGATTTTTTAACAACGAAATCATCGTGTGGAGTGTCCACCCCTGTTCTACCAGGTATAACTCCAGGTAGTGGCCCGGGTCACATGGCTCTTTTTGGATACGACCCAGTGAAATATCTTTTAGGTAGAGGCATTTTAGAAGGATTTGGTATTGGTGCTGAAATAGGAACTAACGATGTAGCAGCAAGAGGTAATCTCTGTACATTAAAAGATGATGGAAATATTTTAGATCGGCGGGCAAATAGGATACGCTCAAACCAAGCTATTGAAATCATTAATTTACTGAATCGCATTAAAATAGACAATGTGAGTATAACAGTGCTTCCAGTCATAGATTACCGTTTTGTTTTGGTTATAAACGGCCCGGGATTATCCTCAAATATTTCTGAAACGGATCCACAGTTGACAGGCATTCCTATTGCCAAATCTCTTGCTAAGGATAAGGGAGCTTCATTCACTGCTTCAGTGGTTAATGAATTTACTGATAAAGCAAATAACGTACTTAAAAATAGAAATTTAGGTGCTAATGGGGTATTGCTGAGAGGATTCTCAGGTGTGCCGACTTTACCGAGCTTCTGTGAGAGTTATAGTCTAAATGCTGGAGCTATAGCTTCGTATCCTATGTATAAAGGGATCGCTGAGTTGATCGGTATGGAAATTCTGGGTGAAGCAAAGAATTTCAAAGAGGAAATTGATGTACTTAAGGCTAATTATGACTCACACGATTTCTTTTTTGTACACTACAAGCCAGCGGATAGTGCAGGGGAGGACGGTGATTTCCGTAAAAAAGTGGAAACTCTGGAAGAATTTGATGGGTTCCTAAAGGAGATCATAAAAATGTCACCGGATGTTCTAGTCGTATGCGGAGACCATTCGACGCCATCCTTTACCAGCTCCCACAGCTGGCACCCGGTACCTTTTCTTATTAATTCCAAGTATGGGGACGGTTATATTGATACATTTGACGAAAGTTCATGCCTGAAAGGCTC
>CAZUHE010000094.1:0-5416 GCA_964620395.1 uncultured Dehalococcoidia bacterium | reverse complement strand
CTTCCGGGCGCCAGATTTACAGTCTGGTGGATTTAACCACTCTCCCAACCCTCCTCAAAAATGCCACCCTTCATTTTAACATGGCCCCCATATATTTACACCAGTGGAATTACAATACTATTTAGAAACCAGACAATAAAAGAATGCGGATGAAAAACCCGTTCCTACAAAAATACATTTTCAGCTTCATTCTTGATCTGTCTCATTACCTTTGAGATGGGTATCTGTTCCTTTAACGATATTAACCTACAATCTTCATATTCAGGGGACACAGACAATAGTTTACCTGCATGAAAACTAATCTTTACATTTACTACACCGAGAGTTGAGTCAAATTTACGAATCTCACGCTTTGCTTCAATGCGATCCACGGACCTAATCCTAATTCCCAAAGTCAATGTTTCATTGAATAGCACTTCTGATACCTCTGCACTAAGTTCATCATCTACCAAAACAGATAACAAGGTCGCTGGTCTATTTTTTTTCATAATTATGGGAGTACACCATACATCTCTGGCACCAATCGCAAACAATCTTTCCTGAACAAAACCTAGTACTTCAGCGGTTGTATTGTCTATATTCGTCTCCATTAAAACCAGAGGTGTATTTTCCTCTTCTTCAACAAGCTCTCCAACAGTAAGGGTCAATGCATTTGGATATCCCACAGGGTCACGTGACCCAAGACCAAAACCATATGATTCCAAGTTCATTTTCGGTCGTTCAAATTCTGCCAGTGTGGATATCAAAGCAGCTCCGGTTGGTGTCAGCATTTCGCCAGTGTGTGGGGATGAATCCTTCGGTGGATAAAAAATTGAGTTAGATAAAGTTAATATAGCCAATGTTGCGGGAGCTGGTACAGTCAAAACCCCATGACTACTACGGACCGTGCCAGAACCTACGGCTAACGCAGAACTGAAAATTCTCTCAACTCCTGCCTTTTCAAAACCTGCTACAACACCAACAACGTCAATCAATGTATCCAGAGTTCCTAGTTCATGAAGATGTACGTGATCAGGATCTGTTCCATGAACCATTGCTTCAGCTTTAGCAATAAGTTCAAAAACAGAAACAGATTTGTCTTTTATTGACGAAGACAGGGAAGATCTCAAAACAATCTCTACAAAATCTTGCCATTTTCTGGGAAGCTTCGCCTCTTCATTTAAGAAAACATGGACAAAGGTTCCCTCAACACCATTCCTCGTTTCCTTACGAGGCTCAAGTACCACACCCTCTACTTGCAATTTCTCCAAGACGCCTTGAAGATAGGAAAAATTCAAACAGGAATCGAGAAGAGCCCCAAGCAGCATATCTCCACTGGCCCCAGCAGACCCGTCAATGTAAGCAACTTTCATGACTTATTACCTGCACAGTCAAAGATCGTAAAAACCGAGTGCAAATCTCAGACTTACGATATTAAAATCAATAATTCCAATTTATACGCGCGGTAAAAGATTATGCTGCGCCAGTTGTAGTAACAGTCACAGGGGATTCAGTGGTTATCAATATTCCGTCTTTATCAGCGTCAATAACCGCAGTGTCCGCTGGCCCAATTTCACCACTTAACAACCTATCCGACAGCTTGTCTTCAACATGATCTTGTATAACTCTCCTCAATGGCCTCGCACCAAACAATGGGTCATATCCTTCTTCAGCCAACCAGGATCTAGCAGCGTCGGTTATTTCAAGAGATATACCTTTTTCTAACAAGTTGGAGGCAACATCTTTCATTTCATTATCGACGATATCTTCAATTTCTTTCCTGCTTAATGCATGGAAAACAACTGTTCCATCAATACGATTTAAAAATTCAGGCCTGAAGAAATGCTTTACCTCATCCAAAACATTATCTTTCATCCTCATATAGGACTCATCTTCAGCCTGTGCCGTCTCAGTCCTAGCATTAAATCCTATGGAACGATCCTGCCTTATCAAGTCAGATCCAATATTACTGGTCATAACGATGAGAGTGTTTCGAAAATCTACTTTTCTACCTTTTGCGTCAGTCAAATGACCATCATCAAATATTTGTAACAAAATATTGAACACCTCTGGGTGAGCCTTTTCGATTTCATCCAAAAGGATCACACTATAGGCTTTTCGCCTAACAGCTTCAGTCAATTGCCCACCTTCATCGTATCCAATATATCCTGGAGGAGCACCCACTAAGCGCGCCACCGCATGGCGTTCCATGAATTCTGACATGTCCAATCTGATCAAAGAATCTTCATTCCCAAAAAGAAATTCAGCCAACTTTTTCACAAGATGAGTCTTACCGACCCCTGTCGGACCCAAAAATATAAAAGCACCCGTCGGTTTTTTGGGGTTCTTCAATCCGGAACGAGCCCTCCTAACCGCCTTCGAAACAACTTGAATGGCCTCATCCTGACCTATTACACTTTCGTGCATTACTTCTTCCATCTTAATCAGGCGTTCACTTTCTGCCGTAGCGAGACGAGTCACTGGAATTCCAGTCCACATACTCACTACTTCTTCAATATTTGTCTCCCCTACAACAGGTTTATCAGACCCCAAAGTGTCTTTCCATTCCTTCTCCAGGATCTCCAATTTATCACTGAGAGATAATTCTTTATCTCTTAATTCAGCCGCGAATTCGTATTGACGACCTGAAATAGCATCATCTTTTTCTTTTTTAACGCTAGCTAACATCTGGGTTACTTCTTTCACAGACATTGGTGCCGTACTGTAATTGATTCGCACTCTGGAAGCAGCTTCATCTATTAAATCTATGGCTTTATCAGGCAAAAACCTATCAGCTATAAACTTTGACGCTAGGCTTGCCGCCGAACGAACCGCTTCATCTGAGATAGTTAATTGGTGATGTTCTTCATATTTTTCTTTAACACCACGCAATATATCAATTGTTTCATCAACTGAAGGTTCTTCCACTTTCACAGGCTGAAATCGTCTTTCAAGAGCAGGATCTCTCTCAACATATTTACGATAATCATCCAGTGTTGTTGCTCCAATCGTCTGCATTTCGCCACGCGCTAAAGAGGGTTTCAATATATTAGCGGCATCCACTGCACCTTCGGCTGCACCTGCACCGACCATTGTGTGAATCTCATCTATAAACAAAACACAATCGCCAGCATTCTTAATCTCTTCAATTACCTTCTTAAGCCTCTCTTCAAATTCTCCCCTATATTTTGTACCAGCCACCAAAGAGCCCATATCCAAAGTAACCAACCTCTTTCCTTGTAAAGTTCCAGGGACATCATTGGATGCTATTCTCTGAGCCAAACCTTCAACTATAGCTGTTTTGCCGACGCCCGGTTCACCGATGAGTACCGGATTATTCTTTGTGCGTCTACTAAGGATTTGGGTAACTCTTTCTATTTCTTTTGTTCTACCAACAGTAGGGTCAAGTTTTCCGTTCGTCGCCTTAGCAGTTAAATCAATTCCAAGCTGATCCAAGGTTGGAGTTTTATTGGAGCCCTTTCCTTTTACGTTGGTGGCCGTTCTCTCAGTCCGACTGAGGACACTGGTGGTTTCCCCTCTTACTTTATCTAAGGTTAAACCAAGACTTTCCATCACACCTGCCGCAACACCTTCGCCCTCACGCATAAGACCAATTAAAAGGTGTTCAGTTCCAATATAATGGTGATTTAATCTGCGCGCTTCATCAACAGCAAGCTCTATCACTTTTTTCGCTCTAGGAGTTAGCCCTATTTCGCCACTAGCTGTGGTTTCACCCTTTCCAATAATGAATTCCACCGCCGCACTAACCTTACCTAACTCCACTCCCAACCCCTCCAAAATCTTCGCTGCTGTACTGTCGGTTTCTCTTGCCAAACCTAGAAGAATATGCTCCGTGCCGATGTAGTTATGATTAAATCTTTGCGCCTCTTCCTGAGCAAGCGACAGCACCCTTCGAGCCCTTTCAGAGAATTTTTCAAATCTACTTGCCATATAGTTAAACTCCTAATGATGATTATTCTTCAGAAGTGTATGAAGTCAATTCCTCGTCTTCAGATACAGGTCCCTTTAGCGAAAGCCCCAACCTCCTCCTATCAGACTCAATTCTCAATATTGTTACCTTTACAGAGTCACCCTCAGCAATAATATCTCCAGGATGCGTTACAGACTCCGGGCCCATTTCAGTTATATGTATTAAACCTTCAATTGAATCCTCAATCCTGGCAAAAGCACCAAAATCCGCAAGCTTCGTAACTGTCGCATCCACGACATCACCCACATTATATCTTTCGTGTATAGTCTCCCAAGGTTCTGGTCTAAGCCTTCTTAAGCTCAACGCAATTTTCATAGTGTCTCGGTCAATGCGCAGTATAAACACATCGATTTCTTCACCGACAGTTACTATTTCTTCGGGCGAAGTCACCATCCCCCAAGAAAGTTCTGAGATGTGTATCAATCCATCAGCGCCCCCCAGGTCCACGAAAGCCCCAAACGTGCTCACTCCTGTGACCCTTCCTTTGCGAGTATCACCTTCATTTAATTCTTGAATCAAGATAGCCTTTTGCTCTTCTCTCTGCTCTTTTAGGGCCGATCTTTCCGAAAAAATAGCTCTGTTTCTAGATCGATTCACTTCCAGAACTTTTACCGTGAGCGTACCACCTATCAATTCATTTGAAGCATCAGAGGATTCCGTACCTTCCGGGGTTTCAAACTGCTCTCGGGAGATCGTAATTAATTGAGACATTGGTACAAATCCCTGCACATTAGCAACCTCAAGGATGCACCCTCCCCTATTAAATCCTGCAATTGTACCTTCAACAGCACTATCTGATTCAAGGTATTTTTGCAATTCTCTCCAGCCTTCCTCACCTCTAGCCCTATCCACCGACAATATAGGTCCATCTTGAGAATCTGGCCTCAATATAAACGCAATTAAGGGGTCCCCTTCTTCAAACGACAATAACTCTTCTCCGGTTATTGTTCGCATCTCATTGGGCGGGATGAATCCTTCTTCTTTGTGCCCGATATCCAAGAATATGCCATCGGTATCGGCTCTCATAATGGTCCCCTCGACAATCTCACCTCTCCTTAGAGTTTCAAACTCCATTTGATCGAGGATCTGTTGCATGTTTTGGGGGGAGTCGTCTTGTGTGTTTTGTGTCATTCCTAATTTAAACCATTACCAATCAAGATTATTCGTCAGAACTACTGACCATTCAGATTATAAGTAAGTCTACCCCCTAAGGTAAAGCACGGGGCGACCTAAATAGGCCCTGATATCTTCATTTCTACTTAAAATCAACTTTCCACCATTCGTACTTAACCGGGTATAAATTGATCAGGTAGAATAAAAAAGCCCCCTGGCAGCGGCCTATTTTCCCACGCCGTTGCCAGCGGAGTATCGTCAGTGCTGAAACGTTTCACTACCGTGTTCGGGAAGGGAACGGGTGGTTCCGTCTCGCTTGTACCACCAAGGAGC
>CAZUHE010000093.1:0-5454 GCA_964620395.1 uncultured Dehalococcoidia bacterium | reverse complement strand
CATAATTTGACACCACATTCCATCCATTTTTCAAAATAACTGTATGGCATGCAGGCTAGTACCGAGGAACTTACTTTGTAAAAATGAGCAGCAGCCTCCCATGATCTTACAGTTTGATTCGCTATAGTCACACCCGTTTTAGCCCAAAACACAAGCTGATCCTCAGATAAAGCTGAGGGCATCTTTTTTGCTGCGCGTTCAAACTGCTCTAAAACTTGAGGAGGAAATTTTTCCAATTCAGGCTTCAATCCGGTCAATATTTCAGGAAATTTCGCTGCCACGGTTACTCCTTTGCAAATACCTATCTCACCGAACCAATCAATTTAGAAAACTGGTCTAATATTCTGGCTGTCGCTCCAAAAACCACATTTCCATCATAAACATAATTAGGCACTTTCAGAGAATTCCTTTTTTTTAATCTAATCTCGTCCCTTTTATGAGCATCTGAAAACAGGCACTCGATAGGCATCTCTAATATAGAGTCAACTTCTGAGCTGATTGAAAATTTGCGATGAGATTGAATCATCCCAACATACGGCCTGATTAGAAAACCTGTAGTTGTGGCAACCTCATCAATAACGCCTAACACTTCAATATCCCTGACTACTACTCCAATTTCTTCCTGGGTTTCTCTCAAAGCAGTCTCCAAAAGAGTTTGGTCACCCTGCTCTTTTTTACCTCCAGGAAAAGAAATTTCGCCTTTATGATGACCCACATTCATGGATCTTCTAGTAAGGATCACTTTGAGATTGTCACTACCGGATCTCAAAAGTAACATTACGGCAGATTCTTTGAGTCCTTGTCCTTTATATGTTTTCCCTTTAGTTACCTGCAAAACCCTCCGTATATTAGGTACGTCTAGCATTTTAGGCACCAAGAAACTCTACTCAAAAATCGAAGCAATTATCTCCGTTATGCTTTGTTGCACCTGGACATCATCGGTGATCGCCCAGTTAATTGACACTTGACAGGCCCTCCTGGGGGCAATGCCTTGTGCTATAAGTTTCCCCGCATAAATCAACAGCCTCGTACTAGCACCTTCTCCAAGGCCATGTTCTTTCAGATTTCTGACTTTCTCTCCGAGTTTGGCCAGTTGCATTGCTGTATCCGCGTCAATACCTGCTTCATGCTGAACAATTTCCGCTTCAACATCTCTCGGAGGATAATCAAATTCGATCGATACAAACCTTTGCCTTGTACTGTGTTTTAGATCTTTGAGCGCGCTCTGGTATCCGGGATTGTATGACAGCACCAAAAGAAACCCTTCAGCAGCCTCGAGTAATTCCCCCTTTTTCTCAACAGGCAATATTCTTCTATGGTCTGTTAGCGGGTGAATAAGTACAGTGGTGTCTTTTCTTGCCTCAACTATCTCATCTAAATAACAAATACCCCCAACTTTTACAGCTCTAGTTAGCGGTCCATCAAGCCAGACAGTCTGATCCCCCTCTAGAAGATATCGGCCAACTAGGTCGCTGGCTGTCAGATCCTCATGACAAGCTATTGTAACCAACGGCAGATTTACGCCACCCTCATCTCCTTTCTTAACCTTGTTTAGTTCCAAGCCGAGGCGATAAGCCATATATTCAACGAATCTCGTTTTGCCACAACCCGTAGGGCCTTTAAAAATTAATGGCAACTTCTGCTTGTAAGCTGCTTCAAATAACTCTATTTCGTCTCCCACGGGGACGTAATACGGTTCATCCTCTAGGTGGTACTCTTCTATTATGTAGCTCTTGTATAGAGTCTGTGTGGTCATATTTAGTTTCCTAATCTCCTAGTTTGACATTTTTTAGCGTGAAACACGCTGAGCCCACAACGACTCAACGTTTTCCTTCAGGTCTTCAACAGATCCAGTGTTGTTTATAATAACGTCCCCATGTGCTGAGCGTTCAATGGAAGTCATCTGAGAATTAATTCTCTTCTGAGAATCTTCACGGGAAAGACCATTCCTACTCGCTAACCTACTTATGATCTCTTCTTCATCCGCGGTAACTACCCAAACTTCATCAAAAAGTGACTCCCACCCTGCTTCTATCAATACAGCTGCCTCAACTATAGCTATTAGCTGTCCTTTACCTTCAACATCATCAAGCTGGGTCTGGATCATATCTTTGATTAAAGGGTGCATTATTGCATTCAGACGATCCATATTTGATGGGTCAGAAAAGACGATAGGTCCAAGCTTCTGACGATCTACATGACCGTCTTTCCCTACTATGTCTTCACCAAATTCTGAAACAACTTGTTCAAACCCAACGGTCCCTGGAAGATAGGCTTCGTGCCCAAGTAAATCCGCATTAATCACATTGGCTCCCTGTTCTTGAAGGAAGCTAGTCACTAACGATTTACCTGTTCCAATACCGCCAGTAAGTCCTATTTTCAGCATCGTTACTCCACTTTATAAAAGTCAATTTTGTCATTGTACAGGAACAAAAAAAGAAGGGTCAATGATATGCGTGAAACTTATTCAAGGTCATGATCCACCCACCCACATGTCTGGCAATATATACTTTATGTGTCTGCGACATAAACTAATGTGAGTTAGTAGTGAAATATGAACTCAGAATTCAGAAACATACCGAGTGTAAATGCAATCTTGGAATGTCCAGAGATTGTAGAATTAATCGAAGAATACAGTCATGATAGCGTTACGAAATTGGCGCGAGAAGTCATTCAAACGGCTCGTACCAAAGTACAAAACGGTGAAAATTCGCCCCAGCTTAACGATTTGGTTTTACAGGTCGTTAAGTTATGCGAGATGCGGTGGGGTATATGGCCCAAGCAAATTATCAACGCCACCGGAGTGGTTTTACACACCAATTTAGGAAGAGCTCCATTAAGTCCTCAATCTATTGAGGCAGCTCATAGGGCAACAATGGGCTATAGCTCCCTTGAAATAGACTTGGGTTCTGGCAAACGAGGATCTAGACAGAAACAAATCTCTGAAAACATTTGTCAATTAACAGGGGCCGAAAGTGCCCTTGTTGTGAACAACAATGCTGCAGCCGTTGTTTTAGGATTAGCAGCTATATCCGATCAAAAAGAAGTTATAGTTTCAAGGTCAGAAGCTGTTGAAATTGGTGGTGGATTTAGAATACCCGACGTGCTGAATCAGAGTGGAGCTTCCTTAAAGGAAGTTGGGACTACCAACAGAACCTACAGCACAGATTTTGCCAACGCGGTCAATGAGTCTACAGGCGCTCTAATGTCTATACATGCAAGCAATTTTAAGATTGTCGGTTTCACGCATTCCCCCACTATAAAAGAATTATCAGAAATCGCTAAAGCCAAAGGCATTCCCGTACTGCACGACGTTGGAAGCGGGTGCCTTCTAGACACAAAGCAATTCGGATTGGATCCAGAACCGACACCACAGGAAAGTATTGCTCAAGGGGCTGACGTGACTTTCTTCTCAGCAGATAAACTTTTGGGTGGTCCTCAGGCAGGCATCATTATTGGGAAAAAATTTTATATGGATAAAATTTCCATGCACCCTTTAGCACGAGCATTTCGAATAGACAAAATGAACCTCGCGGCTTTAAATACCACTCTCATGCATTACATAAGAGATGAAGCCACTGAAAAAATCCCTATCTGGCAAATGATTTCGGCTTCAAAAAATACTCTGGAAAATAGAGCAAATCACATAAAAGACAAAATATCCGGCCCAGTCAGAGTAGAGAACACAAAAGCGACTGTAGGGGGCGGTAGTTTACCCGGTAATGAAATGGACTCCATTGGATTAGTTATATATGGACTGTCACCTGAAAAAATCAGTAAGAAATTGAGGACATCTACTAAGCCGGTCATAGGCAGAATAGAATCAGACAAAATTGTTCTAGATATCCGAACAGTTCTACCCGACGAAGACAATGATCTCGTTGACAGTATCAAATTAGCCATCAGATGACATCAAAAAGACCTGATGAATCAGAACTATACAGACAACTTTCATTATCTACTGAAATCCATCTAAGACACCTCAGTATCAAAGTAGGATTGGCAAGATTAACTAGTTACTTGAATAGGGCCTCAAAAGCGGGAATTATCAGGGTAAACATAATTCACGGAAGAAGTGGCGGCGATCTAAGGAAAGCAGTTCATCAACACTTAAAAACCAATAAGCTTGTCAAAAGTTACGAATATCCTGCTTTGCCCTCCGAAGGTGGACCTGGAGCAACAACGGCCAGGCTACATAAAATTACTGATTAAGTCGCGATACTCTTGAATTCGTGACCGCCCCCCAAGTAGCAACTAGGAATGGAATTGTATAAGTAAGGGGTATTTTCCATAACATGGCGATTTGATAATTCCCCGAGACAACAAGATCTCCTTGATTTATCAGAGTCAAAATCGTTCCCACTATCAAAGAAGCGACCAGAGACCTTCTTACGAGCCTCAAGTTTTTTAAATAACACCTTAAATGAAGATTTTCCGACACGTTGCGAGAATGGTACACATTACCAAGGTTTCGAGCACATGATGAACAGTTTAATGAAGTTGCCATAAATTCTTCCCGTTAAAAAATGTTGCTTAAATTCTCTCGATTAGAAAATGTTTAATTATTAATGTTTCAAAGAATCGTATAAACTCTGCACTATATCCAAATACATGGAAATAGATAGGTCATATGACGCTTTTTGAACACGAAGCACATAAACATTTGAGCAATTCCGCTCCTCTAGCTGCCAGGATGCGACCTGAGCTTCTTGACGATTTTATAGGTCAAACCCATGTCATTGGATACGAGTCTATTCTACGTAAAAGCATTAATGCAGGCCATCTGCCTTCATTTATATTATGGGGACCCCCAGGTACAGGAAAAACAACTCTTGCCAATATTCTTTCGGTATCCACAGGCCACCATATGGAGAAAATGAGCGCAGTAACCTCAGGGGTTAGTGATCTTCGCTCCAGCCTTATAAAGGCTAAAGATATGATCGAATTACATTCAAAAAAAACCGTCCTTTTTATTGACGAAATACACCGTTTCAACAAAGCCCAACAGGATGTCGTATTACCATATGTGGAAGACGGAACTATAACACTGATAGGTGCTACCACTGAAAATCCGTCATTCGAGGTTATATCTCCTCTTTTATCAAGATGCAGAGTATTTACCTTGAAACCTCTCCTGGCATCTGAAATCTCCCTGATTTTGAACAGAGCTATTTCCGATGAGAATAGAGGCTTAGGAAATCTCGACATAACAATTGAAGATGATGCTCTCCAACTAATAGCAAATATGTCTGGCGGAGATGCTAGATGGGCTCTGAATTCACTTCAATTAGCCGTAGATTCAAAGCCGTCACAACAAAGCCGCAAAATAATTAACATAAAGGATGTGGAAGACTCAATAAATTCTTCTCTAGGAAAATACGATAAATCGGGGGAAAAGCACTACAACACAATTTCAGCTTTCATAAAATCAATACGCGCATCGGACCCAGATTC